>DATJGP010000174.1:0-2258 GCA_035494915.1 Candidatus Eiseniibacteriota bacterium
CGATTCGGGTGCCTCGGTCGCGCGCTTGGCGCGCGTGGCGCCCCGCGAGACAGGCGCCGAGAGCGCCCCAGACCGGAGACCTTGCTTGAGCTTCGAGACCCTGACCGCATCCGCGACCCCGCAAACGCTCGTTCTCAAGAAGAACGCTCCCATCGCCCCCTACACGACGTTTGGCATTGGCGGCGCCGCCGACTTCCTCGCCGAGGTCTACACGGAAGGCGCGCTCCAGCAGGTCGTGCGCGAGGCGATGGCCACCGGGACCCGGTGGCTGTTGATCGGCGGCGGCAGCAACCTCCTCGTCGGCGACACCGGCTTCCGCGGGCTCGTCATCGTGAACAAGATCGAGCACCTCGTCGTGGATGGGACGCGGATCGTGGTCGGTGCGGGCGCGGATCTCGGTGAGGTGGTCGAGGCCGCGCGCGAGCGCTCGCTGAGCGGGATGGAGTTCGCGATCGACATCCCGGGCACGGTCGGCGGCGCGATCCGCGGGAACGCGGGTGCGTTCGGCCGCTCGGTCGCGGACGTGCTCACGCGGGTTCGCTGTCTGGAAGAGGGGGAGCTGGTCGACCGGAAGCCTTCGGAGCTTGGCTTCGCCTACCGTCACAGCAGGTTGAAGGAAAACACCAACATCGTGGTGGAAGCCGAGTTCTCGTTGAAGCCAGGTGATCGCGCGGAGATGGATCGCATCATGGGCCAGCACGCGGCCCAGCGCGCGCGGCGCGAGGAGAAGGGGCTTCACACCGCGGGCTGCTTCTTCAAGAACCCGGTGCTCCCGGACGGATCGAAGATCTCGGCAGGGCAGCTTCTCGAGGCCGCCGGCGCCAAGGAGATCCGGGACGGCGGCGCCGGCGTGCACGCCTTCCACGCCAACTACATCGTGAACAAGAAGGGCGCTTCGGCCTACGAGGTCCTGCGCGTCGCGGAAGAGATGAAGCGCCGCGTGCAGCAGGCCAACGGGATCACGCTCGAAGAAGAGGTGATGGTGGTCCTGGATCCGGAGGCAGGGAAGTAGGTCCGGATGTCCGCAGGGCCAGCTTCAACTCGCCCCGGGGCGAGTTGCGCCGAGCACCTTCTCGCGTTTTCCGCCCGCCACTTGCCCGCCGGTCTGGCCGGCTTGCGACGTCGCAAGTCGCCCCCGAGTCCGTAGCGAATCCACGACGAGTGACAAGCGATGAACTGGCCCCGGGGCGAGTACAAGCCACATGACCGTGCGGAAATGCGATCAGGTGGCCCCGGGGCGAGTACCAGAACCGTACGGGAATCGTCAGGCCCCTAGGATCACGGCTCCGGCCCGGTCCCTACCGCTCGCGTGGGCACGCTGCACCAGTCGCTCCAGGAGCCCTCGTACAGGAGAGCGTCCTGGAATCCAGCGAGCTCGAGGGCGAAAACCGACTGGCAGGCGTTGACCCCACTGCCGCAGTAGCACGCGACGCGCTCGGCTCGGTCCGCACCGAGCTGTTCGAACTCCTTGCGGAGCTCTTCGGGGGCGAGGAATCGAGGATCCTCGGCGGATCTCACGTTCGTGGGATAAGGGCGGTTCTTCGCACCGGGTATATGCCCAGCGACCGGATCGACCGGCTCACGCCGGCCTTCGTAGCGTTCCGCCATCCGCACGTCGAGCACCAGGGCACGCGCGTCCACGCGCATCCGCTCGATGGCCGCCGCGTCCACGACCCTCTCCGGGTGCGGCACGGGGATGAACGCCGTCGGCGCATACGTCGTCACGCGGGTCTCGATGGGGTGCCCCTCAGCCACCCAACGCTTGAAGCCTCCATCGAGCAGCGATACCCGCTCGTGCCCGAAATAGCGAAGGAGCCACCACAACCGCGCCGCGATCGACCCGTCGCCGAAATCGTAGACCACCGCGTGCGTGCGGGATCCGATCCCCGCACTGGACATCGCGGCGGCGAAGCGCTCGGGGGCAGGGAGAGGGTGCCGCCCGGGACCGTCACCGCGCGGCGCCGCCAGGTCCGTGTCGACATCGAGGAAGAAGGCGCCTGGAAGGTGTCCTTCGAGGTAGTCGCTACGCCCCTTGTTCTTGTCCACCAAGTACCAGCGCACGTCCACGACCCGAAGGCCGGGATCGTCCAAGCGTTGGGCTAACCATTCACAAGAGACCAGGAGCGGGGCATCCATGGGTTACCACCGTTGGGGGTCAACTCGCCCCGGGGCGAGTTCGCCTTGGATCCAACTCGCCCCGGGGCCAGTTCGCCTTCGATCTAACTCGCCCCGGGGCCAGTGCACGTGCTTTCAACTCG
>DATJGP010000175.1:0-4760 GCA_035494915.1 Candidatus Eiseniibacteriota bacterium
GGACTCGCCCGAGGAGATCGCGGCCAAGATCCGCACCGCCTACACGGACCCCAAGAAAATTCGCGCGACCGATCCAGGAAATCCGGACGGATGCGTCGTGTTCGCGTATCATCGCGCCTTCAACGCGGACCAGGCGCCCAAAATCGACCAGCTCTGCCGCGCGGGACAGCTCGGCTGCGTGGCCGACAAAAAAGACCTCTCGCAGGTGCTGGCGGACCAGCTCGCTCCGTTCCGCGAACGGCGGAAGGAGCTCGAGGCGCATCCGAAGCGGGTAACCGAGGCCTTGAAGCACGGCGAGGAGAAGGCGCGCGCGATCGCGCAGCGCACGATGGCGGAAGTCCGGGAGGCGATGAAGCTGCCATGAGCGACGGGCCGGACGGGAAGGTCGAGGTCGTGACGGAGGTCGCTCCAGCTGCTGAGGCCATGGGCGAAGGGGCCGAGGCGTCTGCCCAAGCCACCTCGACGACGGTCGATCCATCCACGAACGGCGCGGTGGGGCACTCGTCGATCCGCGTGCACGTCCCGGCCTTTGATGGTCCGCTCGACCTGCTCCTCCATCTCATCCAGCAGAACGAGCTCGACATCCGCGACATTCCGATCGCGAAGATCACCCGGCAGTACCTCGAGACGCTCGAGCTCATGCGCGAGCTGGACCTCGAGGTGGCGGGTGAGTTCCTCGTCATGGCCGCAACCCTGATGCGCATCAAGGCGCGGATGCTCCTGCCTCCGGCGGTGACCGAGGAGGAAGAGGAAGATCCGCGGGAGACTCTGGTGCGCCAGCTCCTCGAGTACAGCCGGTTCAAGGAGGCGGCTCAGGACCTGATGAAGCTCGAGGCCGAGCGCCGGCTCCACTGGGAGCGGGGCGCTCCGGCTCAGCTCGAGGACCCGGAGTCGCGCGAGCTCCTCCCGGTGAGCATGTTCCGCCTGCTCGACGCGCTGAAGGGCGTCCTCTCGCGTCAGGTGCCGCCGATCGTGCACACGGTTCACGCGGAGCCGATCTCGCTGGAGGAGGCGATCGGACTCATGCGCACGCAGCTTGGCTCCAAGCCCAAGCTCCTGTTCGAAGAGCTGCTCGAAGCCTTCGTGACGCGCATCGAGAAGATCACGGCGTTCCTGGGGCTCCTCGAACTGCTCAAGCAGGGGACCATCCAGGCGACGCAGGAAGCGCTCTTCGGACCGATCTGGATCGAATGGCAGGGCGATCAGCCGCTGCTCGACGAAACGACGCAGACCGAATTCGCTGGGGAGGAGGTGGACACGTGACGCCGACACCGAAGCAGATCCTCGAGGCCCTTCTCTTCGCCAGCGACGCGCCGGTGCCGCTCGCGACGCTGGTCGAAGTCCTGGACGGCCCCGGGCCGCCCGAGGTCACCGAGATCCTGACGGAGCTGGGACGCGAGTACGAGGAAAGCGAGCGCGGCGTGGCACTGGCCGAGATCGCGGGAGGCTTCCAGATCCTCTCGCGTCGCGAATGCGCTCCCTGGATCGAGGAGATGCTCCGCTCGCGGCGCAAGGCTCGGCTCTCGCGCGCGGGACTCGAGACCCTGGCCATCGTCGCGTACAAGCAGCCGATCACGAAGGTCGAGATCGACAGCATCCGCGGCGTCGACTCCGGCGGCTCGCTCCACACGCTCCTCGAGCGCAATCTCGTCCTGATCCGTGGCCGGTCCAAGGCGGTCGGCCGTCCGCTCCTCTACGGCACCACGCCCGACTTCCTGTCGTACATGGGCATCAACGAGCTCTCGGATCTCCCCGAGCTGAAGGAGCTGGGAAGCGTCATCGAGGAGCGCGAGCGCTTGCATGGGCTGGATGACGCGTCCGTGGCCGACGCGGTGGAAGGTCCCGACTTGTTCCAGCCCGATGTCGCGACGGATCCGGCTCCCGACGCAGAGCCGTCCTCGAAGGCCGAGGCGGAGACGCCCGCCGAAGAAGTGATGAGCCCCGAGGGTGCGGCTTAACCAATTCCTCGCGCGCGGCGCGGGGGGCTCCCGCCGCGAAGCCGACGGCTGGATCCGCGATGGACGCGTGCAGGTGAACGGCGAGCCGCCGAACGGCATGGGCGTGGACGTCGATCCCGCCCAGGACCGCGTGACCCTCGACGGATCCCCGGTCCGCCTTCCCGAAGCGCACCGCTACCTCGCCTATCACAAGCCCGCCGGATTGCTCGTGAGCCGGAAGAGCCAGGGGGGCAAGCGGACCATCTTCGAGTCGCTCGGAGCGCGCGTTCGCGGTCTCCACGCCGTCGGCCGCCTCGATCACGAATCGGAAGGACTCCTGCTTCTCACGGACGACGGCGATCTCTCCGAAGCGCTCCTCCATCCGAGGACCGGCATCGTCCGCCGGTACCGGCTCTGGGTCTCACCGGTGCCGGACCCGGACGCACTGCGTCTCCTGGCCGAGGGGACCGAGGTCGAAGGCGTGCACGTCGCGCCGGTGCACGTGGAGCACGAGGGCGTCGACCGCGGCCGCGGCGTGATCGCCATGGACCTGGGCGAGGGAAGGAAGCGCGAAGCGCGGCGTCTCGCCCAAGCCGCCGGGCTCAACGTGACGCGGCTCCTCCGGATTCGTTTCGGGCCGATCGCCCTCGGCACGCTGCGCCCTGGGCTCCTCCGGCCGCTCGCCGAGGCCGAGGTGGACGCGCTCCGCCGGATCGCCTTCCGACCGGGAGGGGGCGATGCTACACTGCGATGACGCCACTCTGACGCGGAACGGAGAGATCCCGATGGCCCTGCCGGCAGTCGATTCGATCCGAAGCGAAGTCCGCTCCCTCCAGCCGTACGTTCCCGGGAAGCCCATCCAAGAGCTCGAGCGCGAGCTCGGCATCGCGGACGCGATCAAGCTGGCGTCCAACGAGAACCCGCTCGGCCCTTCGCCGCTCGCGCTCCACGCCATCGAAGAGGCGGCCCGGCAGGTCCATCGCTACCCCGACGGGAGCTCGTACTACCTCCGCGAAGCGCTGAGCGCGCACTGGGACGTTCCGTCCGAGTGGATCGCCGTCGGCTCCGGATCCAACGACCTGATCGACATCCTGTGTCGCATTCACCTCGGCCCGAACGACGAGGCGATCATGTCGAGCCCGTCGTTCGTGATGTTCGCGATCGCGGTGAAGGTGGCGGGCGGCGCGCTCGTGCGCGTGCCGGGGCGGAATCTGTTCCACGATCTCCCGGCCATGCTGGACGCGGTGACGGATCGCACCAAGATCGTGTACATCGCAAATCCGGACAATCCCACCGGAACGATCGTCGGACGGGACGAGCTGGAACGGTATTTCAGCCGCATTCCGGGGCACGTGCTCACGATCCTGGACGAAGCGTACTTCGAGTACGTGACGGATCCGAAGTACCCGGACGGCCTCGAGCACCTGCGCCGCGGACGGCGCGTCGCCGTGCTCCGTACCTTCTCGAAAATTCACGCGCTCGCCGGGCTGCGCGTGGGGTACGGCTTTTTCCCGCCGGACCTCGCGTCCATGGTCCATCGCGTCCGCCTTCCGTTCAACGTGACCACGGTCGGGGAAGCGGCGGCGCGCGCGAGCCTTCGCGATCCCGATCAGGTCACCCGCACCCGCGCGCTGAACGCCGCGGGGCTCGACCACTTCCGCACCTCGCTCCCGAAGCTCGGCATCCAGCTCACGCCCAGCTGGGCCAACTTCGTTCTCGCCAAGTTCCCGCGCTCCGCCGTCGACATCTCGAAAGCGCTCGAGCACGAGGGCGTGATCATCCGCCCCATGGTCTCCTTCGGCCTGGGCCATGACTACGCTCGCATCAGCGTGGGCACGGCCGCCGAGAACGAGCGTCTCGTCGAGGTCCTTCGCCGGATCGTGTGATCGCGCTCCGCGTCCTCATCATCGGTCTCGGTCCTGAAGGGGCGTCCCTCGGCCTCGCGCTCCGCGCGGGCGGGGGGCGGCAGGTGGTCGGCTACGACCCCGATCCATCCACGCGCGACGCGGCGCTCGAGGCGGGGGCGGTCGAGTCCGTGGTGGGCGAGATCGACCCGACCTCGAGCGATCTCATCATCCTCGCGCTCCCGGCCGCGCAGTCGCCCGCGATGATTGGCGAGATCGCGCCGCGTCTCCCCGACCACGCAACCCTCATGGACCTTGCGCCGGTCATGCAGCCGTCGGTGGTGGCGACGGCCAGCGCCGGGATTCTCGCGCGCTTCGTGCCCGCGCACGCCGTGCCGTCCACGCCCGCCTTCGACGCTGGACGCTTCCGAGGCGCCTCGGTTCTCATTGGCTCGTCCGTGGAGCCTGGCACCCCGGGGGCTGTCGTGGCCGAGCTCTGGTCCTCGCTCGGCGCGGTGCCGGCACCGGTCGCTCCCGCGATTCACGACGCGCTCTTCGCGCTCACGCACGATCTCCCCGTGCTCTCCGCCGCGGCGCTCGTGCGCACGCTCCGGCGGACCGGCGGCCTCACACGGCTCCTCGCGCCGGCCTCGCGCGCGCTGCTGGAGGACGCGACACGGGCGGCCGAAGCGTCCGCCGAGACGCTCGCGATCAACGCGCCCAAGCTCCTGCCGGCCCTCGAGCTCCTCGAGCGTGAGGTCCGACGGCTGCGGCATGCACTGGAAGAGGGAGGCCCCGAGCTGGACCACCTTCTCGACGAGGCGCGCCAGTTCCGCCGGGAGCTCGTGCGTTGAGCCGTGCCACCCTTCGTCCCTCGGGACCGCTCCGAGGCGTCTGCACGGTCTCCGGCGACAAATCGATCACCCAGCGCCTCATCCTCCTTGGCGCGCTCGCGCGGGGATCCACGCGCATCGAGGGC
>DATJGP010000176.1:0-28949 GCA_035494915.1 Candidatus Eiseniibacteriota bacterium
AAGAAGACCGAGTCGTCTCCCATGTTCGTGAACGTGTAGCTCAGATGGACCGGCTTTCCGATCTTCACGGTGATCTGCGGCTCGGACGGGCCGAACCGGACCGGCAGGCTGGTCCCCGACACGCCCATGAACTTCACGTTCACGCTCCGTGCGAGCACATTCCCCGCCGCGCTCGACATGAGCGGCGCCAGCTCCCCTTCCCGGTTGGCCGCCTTCCCCGCGTCGTTCAGGCCGAACCGCGCGCAGAACATCTTGAAGAGGGGCACGTTCGCGTAGGCGAAGGAGAACATGACACTGACGAGGAACGCGAGGCCGAGCGCCAGCGCGAGGTTCGAGGGTTTTTGGAGCTTCACAGCGGAACTCCTAGGCGTGCAGCGGAAAGTGCCACACCGCGTCGACGATGATCGCGAGGAACAGGACGAAGAGATACACGATGGAATAGCCGAACACCTGCCAGGCCGACCGGGTGGTCATGGACCGCTTGGCCTGCCACGACTTCCACACGAACACCCCGCCGAGGAGGAGCGCGGCCACGCCGAAGATCGCGCCTCCCGAGTTCAGGAACGGCATCGCGAGCGTGAGCGCCACCAGGCCGATCGTGTAGAGCTCGATCTGGCGATAGGTCTCCGTCTCCCCCTTCACCACGGGAAGCATCGGGATCCCGGTCTTCTTGTAGTCGTCCTGCACGCAGAGCGCGAGCGCCCAGAAGTGGGGCGGGGTCCACAGGAAGATGACCAGGAACATGAGCACCGGCGGAAGCGCGATCGTGCCGCTCGCCGCGGCCCACGCGATCACGGGCCCCATCGCCCCCGCCGCGCCGCCGATCACGATGTTGTGCACCGTCCGGGGCTTGAGCCAGAGCGTGTAGTAGAAGCCATAGAAGACGATCGTCGCGGCCGCGAGCGCCGCGCTCAGCGCGTTCGCCACGAGGGCGAGGAGGACGACCGACAGGGCGCCCACGGCGATGGCGAAGGCGAGGGCGCCGCCCTCCGGCACGCGATGCCGTGGCAGCGGGCGCTTCAGGCGAGTCCGGTCCATGGTCGCGTCCAGGTCTCGCTCGAAGTACTGGTTGAACGCATTGGCGGAGCCAGCCGTCATCGTGATCGCGAGGAGGACGATCGCGAACTTGGCCGGGTCGTGGAGGAGCGATCCCTCGACGACGAGGCCGGCCACCGCCGTCACGATGACGAGGAGCACGATGCGGGGCTTCGTGAGCTGGATGTAATCAAGCACGGCGTAGCTCGTGGGCTGAGGTCAGGAGCGCCCCGAAGAGGACGAGCGCGGTCCCGAGATGGGCGGCGCTCACCGGCAAGGGCACGCGCAGGAGCACGTTGCCGATGCCTAGAAGGAGCTGAACGACGACGAGTATACCCGAAAGCCGGAGGGGCCACCGGGCCCGGTCCGGGAGCGGCCCGGAGAGCGACGTGAAGCAGAGGGCGAGCACGGTCAGGAACACGATGTAGCCCCCGAGCCGGTGGGCGTAATGGATTCCCACGAGTCCCACCATCGGCGGGAGCCACATCCCCTGGCAGGTCGGAAAGTCCGGGCAGGCCATGGCCGCGCCCGAGGACGAGGTCCAGGCGCCGAGGCCGGCCTGCAGGAACACGAATCCCGCCGCCAGATGGGCGAACCGGGCGAGCCCCCTCGCTCGCCCCACGGACGCCCCCGCGGCCACCTCTCCCGCTTTCAGGCGCATCGTGACCAGGATCGCGAAGAACGTGAAGGCCAGGAGGAGATGCGCGACGACGCGGTCCACGGGCAGCTCCTCGAGAACCACCCTCGCCCCCATGAACACTTGGAGCCCGAGCGTGATCAGGAGCGCGATCGTGAGCCCGGCGAGGCGCGGGCGGTAGACGGGCGAGCGGAAGACCATGATCGCGATGGCGAGCGTCGTGAAGCTGACGAGCATCGCGAGGAAGCGATGCCCATACTCGATCAGCACGTTGGGGTGCGGCTTCGGGATGAGCTTGCCTTCGGCGAGCGGCCAGTCGGGGATCGCGAGCCCCGACCCGCTCAGGCGAACGACGCCTCCCCAGACCACCAGCACCAGCGTGAGGACGACGGCGAAGCTGAGGAGCGCGGGCAGGCGGCCCGGCCGTGAATCCATCCTGTCCGGAAGCCCGGCCGGTCCGCTACCGGATGACCGGCAGCGTGTGGAAATTCTCCGCCGGCGGCGGCGACGAGACCTTCCACTCGAGCGTCTTGTTGAACTCGTCGTGGTCCCAGGGATCCGCCGGAGCGCGCTTCCCGCGCGCGAGGCTATAGAGCATGTTGATCGTGAAGATGAGCATGGCGACGCCGAGGACGGCCGCCCCCACCGAGGCGATCTGGTTCCAGATCGTGAACTGCGGCTGGTAGGTGTAGATGCGGCGCGGCATCCCCAGCATGCCCGCCATGTGCATCGGCATGAACGTGAGGTTCATCCCGATGAAGACGAGCCAGAACTGCACCTTGCCCCAGAACTCGTTGTACATGCGCCCCGACATCTTCGGGAACCAGTAGTAGATCCCCGCGAAGATCGACATGAGCGAGCCGCCGAAGAGCACGTAGTGCAGGTGCGCCACGACGAAGTACGTGTCGTGCACCTGCACGTCGAACGGCACGAGCGCGAGCCACACGCCGGTGATCCCGCCAATCGTGAACAGCGCGATGAAGCCGAGGCCATAGAGCATCGGCGTGCGGAACCGGATCGATCCGCCCCACACCGTCGCGAGCCAGGACCAGATCTTGATACCGGTTGGAACCGCGATGACCATGGACGCGAAGCTGAAGAACCGGCGCAGCCCCGGATCCATTCCGGTCGCGAACATGTGGTGGCCCCAGACCAGGAACCCGATGAAGCCGATGCCGGCGGTGGCGAGCACCATGCCCTTGTAGCCGAAGAGCCTCTTCGACGAGAACGCGGGCAGGATCTGCGACACGAATCCCATGCCCGGCAAGACCATGATGTAGACCGCCGGGTGCGAGTAGAACCAGAAGAGGTGCTGCCACAAGACCGGATCGCCTCCCGCGGACGGGTGGAAGAATCCGGTGCCGAACATTCGATCCGTGAGGAGCATCGTGAGCGCGCCCGCGAGGACCGGGGTCGCGACGAGGATGATCGACTGCGTGATCAGGACGTTCCAGGACATCATCGGCATCTTCATCATCGTCATGCCGGGGGCGCGCAGGTTGAGGATCGTGACCACGAAGTTGATCGCGCCGAGGATCGACGCCATGCCCGCCAGGTGGAGTCCCAGGATCCAGAGATCCACTCCCGGTCCCGGCGAGTACTGGCGATCGGTGAGCGGCGGATAGCCGGTCCAGCCCGCCGCCGCCGCGCCGCCCTGGAGCCAAAGCCCCGAGAGCATGAGGAGCCCGGCCGGGATCAGGAGCCAGAACGAGAACGCGTTGACGCGCGGGAAGGCCATGTCGCGCGCGCCGATCTGGATCGGCACGACGTAGTTTCCGATCCCCGCCATGATCGGGATCGTCCAGAAGAAGATCATGAAGGTCCCGTGAAGGGACATGATCTGGTTGTAGACGTCGGGACGGAGCACGTGGAGCCCTGGCGCCGAGAGCTGCGCGCGCATGACGAGGGCAAAGACGCCCGCGATCGCGAAGAAGGAGAAGGCGAGCCAGATGTACATCACGCCGATCTTCTTGTGATCGGTGGTGAGCAGCCAGTCGAGGATGGTGCTCCTCAGGCCGGCCTTGTGCTCGGCGTGCACGCCCGCGTGCGGCCGGGTCAGCGTTCCGGCTTCCATGGTCCTAAGCTCCCTTCTTCTTCTGCTCGATCCAGCGTTCGAACTCTTCGGGCGTGACGACCTGCACGGTGATCAGCATGTCTCCGTGGAGCACGCCGCACAGCTCCGCGCACTGTCCGCGGTAGGTGCCGGGGCGCTCCACCTGGAACCAGGTGTGATTCACGCGCCCCGGGTTGGCGTCCATCTTCACGCCGAACTCGGGCATGAACCAGCTGTGCACGACGTCGATCGAGGTCACGTCCGCGGCGACGATCTTGTTGGCCGGGATCACGAGCGGCTCGTTGGCGAACACGATGCCCTGCCCCGGATACCGGTACTCCCAGAACCACTGGTGCCCGACGATCTCGATGGTGAGGTCGGATTTGGGCACCGTCTCGAGATACTTGAGCGTGCTGAACGCGGGCCCCGCCAGGATCACCATGGCGAGGGCCGGAATCGCGGTCCACACGAGCTCGAGCTTGATGTTCTCGTGGAACGTGGCCGGGGGCACCCCCGGCTTCGCGCGGAACTTGAGCACGGCCACGAGGAGGATACCCTCGGCCAGCACGAAGAAGAACATCGTGACTCCGACCGCCTTGTACCAGAGGTCTCGGACCTCGTGCGCGACCGGGGTCACCGGATTCACGAGCCAGGCCCACGCCGTGCCCACGCCTCCGAGGAGCGCAAGGAGTCCAATGGCGAGCGCGATCGCGTGGGTGCGGCGGAAACGGGTCATCGTGGTCAGCTCCCGGGGCGGCGCGCGCCCTGCTGGAACGCGCGAAGCTTGAGTGTATACCCGCGGAGGTCCTGGAGCGCCTCCCGCGAGAGATCGCCATTGGCGGGCATGACGTAGCCCGGAATGCCGTTCAGGATGAGCTTCTCGAACGCGCCGGCGTCGCCGGTCCACGCTCCCTGCGCATCGCCCAGGCTGCGGGACGTGACGTACGCGTACGGAGCGGAGCCGATCATCCGGACACGAACGCCCCCTTCGCCCCCACCGCCGTGGCAGGAGACGCAGCGCTCCGCGTAGAGAGACGCCCCCGGCTCGCCCGTGTCGGACGAGGCCGTCATGGAGACGCCCACCTTGGGCTCCGGCTGGGCGAGGAGCGCGATCGCGGCCTCGATCGGCATCGTCGCTTTGGAAGGCTGCGGCGTCGCGGGACCGGCCGTCGGCGTCCCTCCCGGCGCGCTCGTGCCCCCCGTGGGCCCGAGCCAGGCGAGGTCCTCTGGTTTGTCCTCTTGCTCCTTCGGACCGAGCGAGCGGACGTAGTGCGCTAGCGCGAAGCGATCCTCGAGCGGGATGCTCGTGAACGCGGCCATCGCGGTTCCGGGCGACCCCTCGCTGATCGTGCGAACCACCCGAGCCTCACCCCCGCCGTAGCGCCAGTAGCCCGACGTGAAATCGCGCGGCTTGGGATTGAGCGCCGCCGAGGCGGGACCGTTCCCCTGCCCGGTGTTCCCGTGACACGAGGCACAGTTCACGGCGAAGAGCGACTTCCCTTTCGCGATCTGCTCGGGCGAGTCCTTGAGGAGCGCCTGGACGTCCACCTTCGACGCGGGGGCGGCCGACGTCCCGCCTCCCTCGCCCTCGCCGCCGTGGCCCCCCTTCGCCGAGTGCATCCCGGCGACGTAGGCGAGGCTCGCGATGACGAGGATGAAGATCCCGGTGACGACGAACTGCATCCTCGCGAGAGTCTTGGAGAGCGACTCCTCGTGGTCGTGTCCGTGCGGGGTGTGCGAGCCGTGCGGGTCGTGGGTCATCCGTGGAACCTCACGCTGGCCTCGAACATCGGATCACGCCGCGGCGCGACCGGATACTTGGCGAAGAAGCGCAGGAGACAGAAGCCGAAGAGCCCCAGGAACCCGAGAGTGATCCCGATCTCGGTCCATCCGAGGACGACCGCCTGACGGGAGAACGCCGGGAGGATGAGCCAGTAGAGATCGAGCCAGTGGCCGATCAGGATGACGCCCGCGTTGACGAGGAGCCACACCTCGCTCTCCTTCGCCCGCTGATGCATGAGCGCGAAGAACGGGAACCCGAACCGGAGCACCATGAGCGCGATTCCGACGCCGCCCCAGCTCGTGTAGGTCCGCGGGATCATGTAGTCGATCTCCTCGGGGAGATTCGCGTACCAGATGAGCATGAACTGGGAGAAGGCGATGTACATCCAGAACACCGAGAAGGCGAACATGTACTTGCCGAGATCCCAGTAGTGGTAGCGGCTGACGACCCCCTGGAGCGCGCCCTGGCGCCGGAGCAGCACGACCACGATGGTCAGCGCCGCGAGTCCGGCCTGCCACAGTCCGGCGAAGCAGTAGACGCCGAAGATCGTGCTGTACCACGTGGGCTCGAGCGACATGAGGAAGTCGAACGAGGCGAGCGTCAGCGTGAGGGCGAAGACCACGATGAAGATCGACGAGGCCCGGATGCTGGCCTTGGTCAGCTTGGGATCGCCCGTCTCGTCCTGGCGCGTCGAGTTCCGGACGAAGTACCAGGCGAATACGCACCAGATCACGAGGAAGATCGCGCTCCGCACCGCGAAGAGAGGCTTCGAGAGATAGCCGCCCTTCGTGATGTCGATGGCGTGCCCCGCCTCGCCGGCCGCGTTCGACGACCAGACGTAGAGGTTGGGGATGCCGAGCCACAGCACGAGCAGGAGCACGAGGGAGACCGGAAGGTACGACGTGAAGGCCTCGGCGACCCGGCGCACGACCACGCTCCAGGTGGCGCCCGTCGCGTAGTGAATCGCGGTGAAGAAGGTGCCGGCGAGCCCGAGGCCCATGAAGTACCAGAAGCCGAGCAGGTAGCCCGCGTACGCGCGCGTGGGGTCGGCGGACTTCTCGACGAGGAAGCTGATCACGCCGAGCGCCATCAGGACGAAGAACATGGCCCGAACCCCGCTCGGGATGCGGATGGGGCCGACGCGCTCGCGAAGGGCTTCGAGGTTGGGAGCGGGAGCGTGGCTCATCGCGAGGCTCCCTTCATGGCGGCCTTCCCCGCGCCGCCGGCCGCCTTCGACGTGTCCGCCGGAACCGACGACGTCGTCGAATCCACCGGCAGGTGCGACCGTTCGAGCGCCCGCACGTAGTGGATCACCGCCCAGCGGTCTTCCGGAAGGATCTGCGTCGCGTAGCTGGGCATCAGATTTTGACCCCTCGTGATCACGTGGAAGATCCGGCCGTCCGGCCAGTTCCGCACCTTCAGCGAATGGAGGCTTGGCGGCATCGGGTAGATCGGCACGATGTACCCCTGGCCGTCACCCTCGGGTCCGTGGCAGACGACGCAGGTGTTCATGAAGACCTTGTGTCCGCGCTCGAGCACGGCCTGCGTGCGCGGGAGCGGATTCACGAGCTCCGCCGCGGCCTGGAGGCTGTCTCCCGCCGCGTAGCGGTACGGCGTGTATCCCACCGGCACCGTGCCCGGCACGGGATTGCGCATCACGGGGTCGCCCGGATGCATCGGGTCTTCCGCCTGCGCCGCGACGCGCGGCCCATACGCCATGTTGGGCATGTACTCCATCGCGGTCGACTGCTTCCGCCGCTCGCATCCCGTGGACGCGACCGCCAGAAGGAGAAGGGCCGACAGCGCGAGCGCGCGACGATCAGACACGGACCACCCGTATGTCCTCTGCGTGCGTTCCGCGGAGCAGCTGAATGACGCGCTGCTCGTTCCACTCCGGTCCGATCTCCGGAACCCAGAGCCCGAACCGATCGTTCGTGAGATCCCGGTCGAGGATGGGCTTCGCGAGATTCGGAAGTCCGCACGCGAGCAGGAGCGCCGCGAGCGTCATCGTCCCGCCGATCAGAACCCCGCCCTCGAACGTGATCGGGATGAACGCCGGCAGCGAGATCATCGGCTTCCCGCCCACGTTGATGGGCCAGTCGAACGCCGACGTCCAGATCTCGAACGTGAGGGCGAGACACGCGCCCGTGAGACCCATGACGAGCGTGACCCACGGCACCCACGATTTCCGGACCCCGAGCGCCTCGCTCAAGCCGTGCACGGCATAGGGCGTGTACGCGTCCAGGTCCGCGAACCCATGCTCCCGCGCGAGGGCCGCCGCGTGAAGGAGCTTGTCCGGATCGTCGTACAGGGCGAGCACGCCCCGGGTCGGCGCCGGCTTCCGCGCGAACGGATTAAGCATGGACCGTCTCCTCCGCCATCGGCTCCTTCGACTTGCCCTCGGCGGTCTTCTTCGCGCTCCAGAGCACGCTCTTGACCTCGGCCATCGAGATGGTCGGGAAGAAGCGGCAGAAGAGCAGGAACCACATGAAGAAGAAGCCGAAGGAGCCCACGATGACCGAGTAGTCGAAGATCGTGGGCTTGTAGTAGGACCAGGCCGACGGGAGGAAGTCGCGGTGGAGCGAGGTCACGATGATCGTGAACCGCTCGAACCACATGCCCACGTTGACCAGGAGCGATATGACGAACATGACCGGCAGGCTCCGCCGGAAGCGCTTGAACCAGAAGACCTGCGGCGAGATCACGTTGCAGGTCACCATGATCCAGTAGGACCAGGCGAACGGCCCGCCCGCGCGGTTCAGGAAGGTGAATCGCTCGAACGGATTCCCGCTGTACATGGCCACGAAGAACTCGGTGGCGTACGCGTAGCCCACCATCATGCCCGTGACCAGGATGATCTTGTTCATGTTCTCCAGGTGATGGATCGTGACGTACTCCTCCATCTTGAAGACCTTCCGGAGGATCACGAGCAGCGTCACCACCATGGCGAACCCGGAGAAGATGGCCCCCGCGACGAAGTAGGGCGGGAAGATCGTCGTGTGCCATCCCGGGAGAATCGAGGTCGCGAAGTCGAAGGACACGATGCTGTGCACCGAGAGCACGAGCGGCGTCGAGAGGCCGGCGAGCATCATGTAGGCGCGCTCATAGTGTTGCCAGTGCCGCTCCGAGCCCCGCCAGCCCAGCGAGAGGGCGCCGTAGATCCCGCGCCGCCAGCCGGTCGAGCGGTCCCGGATCGACGCGAAGTCGGGAATGAGACCCGTGTACCAGAAGCAGAGCGAGATCGTGAGGTAGGTCGAGACCGCGAACACGTCCCACACGAGCGGCGAGCGGAAGTTGACCCACAGGAACCGCACGTTCGGATACGGGATGAGCCAGTACGCGAACCAGGTGCGGCCGAGGTGGATGAGCGGGAACAGTCCCGCCGTCATGACCGCGAAGATCGTCATGGCTTCGGCGGAGCGGTTGATGGCCGTGCGCCACCTCTGCCGGAAGAGGTGGAGAATCGCCGAGATCAGCGTGCCCGCATGTCCGATACCGATCCAGAACACGAAGCTCGTGATGTCGACGGCCCAGCCGACCGGATGGTTCAGCCCCCAGATCCCGATCCCCTTCACCATCTGGTAGGCGATCTCGGCGAAGAACTGGAGGGTGAGAAGGACGCTGAGGCCGAAGAAGACCTTCCAGAGCATCCCCGGCTTCTTCTCCATCGGAGCGGAGACGTCGGCCGTGACGTCGGCGAAGGTTTTCTTGGGATCGATGAGCGGCGGCTCGGCGAGGCCCTGGGCGACGAGGTCGGTCACGCGCTGCCACCCCCCTCGCGATTCCGGATCTTGGTCTGGTACGTGATGCGCGGCCTCGTGTTGAGCTCCGCCAGCACGTGATAGCCGCGTCCGTTCTTCGCGAACTGCGCGATCCGGCTCTTCGGATCGTTCAGGTCGCCGAAGATGATCGCGTCGGTCGGGCAGGTCTGCTGGCACGCGGTGACGATGTCGCCGTCCTGGACCCGCGTCCCCATCGCCTTCGCGTGCTCCTTGCCGTCCCGGATCCGCTGGACGCAGAACGTGCACTTCTCCATGACGCCTCGGCTCCGGACCGTCACGTCCGGGTTGAGCGCGAGCCGCAGCGACTTCTCCTTGATGTTGCTGTACTCGAACCAGTTGAAACGGCGCACCTTGTACGGGCAGTTGTTCGAGCAGTACCGGGTGCCCACGCAGCGGTTGTAGACCTGGATGTTGAGCCCTTCGCTGGAGTGCACCGTCGCGAGCACCGGGCAGACCGTCTCGCAGGGCGCGTTCTCGCACTGCTGGCAGAGCATGGGCTGGTAGGCGAAATCGGGATCGTCGGCGTTCCCCGAGTAGTACCGGTCGATGCGGATCCAGTGCATCTCGCGCCCGCGGAGCACGATCGACTTCCCCACCACCGGAACGTTGTTCTCGACCATGCAGGCGACCATGCACGCGGAGCAGCCGATGCAGGTGGTCAGATCGACCGCCATGCCCCACTTGTAGCCGTTGTATTCGTGCGGCGTCCACATCGAGGGGAGGTGCGTCGGCTCCTCGATGCCGGCGCGCGGATCGCGCTGGTACTCGGCGTAGGTGGCGTCGTAGACGATCGGCCGGTGGTCCGTCGTGTGGTGCATCTGCACCACGGCGAGCGGCGCCACGCGTCCCGTCTTCGTGAGGCGCACCGGGATGCCGCTCATGCCGATCCGGCCGGCGGTCGCTTCGGCGAGCCGGTACGCGTTCTGGCCGACCCCGTTCCCCACGCGTCCCGCGGCCGTGCGTCCATAGCCGATCGCGATGCCGACGACGTCGGGATGGAGTCCGGGCGCGACGTGCACCGGGAGGTCGAACTTGGCGTGTCCCACGTCGACCGTGACGACGTCCGCCTTCATCTCGTATTCCCAGACGCCGAGCGCTTTCGCACGCGACGGCGCGATGGCCACGTAGTTGTCCCACGTGCACTTCGACATGGGATCCGGCAATTCCTGCAACCATGCGTTGTTCGCGAAGCGCCCGTCGTAGACCGTGACGGGCGTGTAGAGCGCGAGCTGAAGCCCCTCGGTGTCACCGCCCGTCTTGAGCGGCGGCAGGGACGTCATCGCCTCGCCGCGGAAGGAGCGCGCGCTTCCGTTGCTGTCGGCCCCTTGCGCGACCTGGACACCCTCGCGGAGGACGCCTTCCCACCAGAGATCGAAGCCCGCGGCCGCGTTCGCCGACGGGTAGACGTCGTTCCGCCACCGGTCGCGCAGATACGCGTGCCAGCTCCCCGACGTTCCCGCCGGAGCGCCTCCACTCCAGACGATGAGCGAGTCCTGGATCTGACGGACATCGTAGAGCGGCGCGATGGCCGGCTGTCCGAGCGAGCGCACGCCGGCGCGCGGCTCGTAGTCGTTCCACGACTCGAGATAGTGGGCGTCCGGCGCGATGACGTCCGCGAGCGCGGCCGTCTCGTCGACGCGGTCGGCGAAGCTCAGCGTGAACGGAACCCGCGCGAGCGCCTCCGCGAATCCCAACGCGGGGGGCAGCGTGTACGCGGGGTTCACGCCGTAGACGAGGAGCGCGCCGATCTCTCCGGCGCGCATCCGCTCGACCAGCTGGAGCACCGCTTCCTCGGAGCCGGCGGCCTGGCGCGACGGATGCGATCCGTCCACCGTCACGCCCTCGTTTCCGAGAATGCTGTTGAGGAGCCCGGCCGCCACCTGGAGCGGCACCGCCTGCTCCGCGGGCGCCGCCTGCGACCCGGCCATGACGAGGCTCTTGCCCCGCGCGGCCCAGAGCTCGTCCGCGAGCCGCGCGATGGTCCCGAACGGGAGCCCCGCGCGCCGCTCCACCGTCGCCGCCTCGAACGTGCCGACCACCGCGGTAGCGCCACCCGGCGCCGCGGCGCCGCGCGGCTTCGCCACGAGGAGCTCGTGCGCGATGGCCATCGCCACCGGATAGAGGTGATCCGGACGGACGCGAAGCCGCTCGTCGGCGTTGGTCCCGGTGAGCGAGGAGATGGGCTCGATCGCGATCACGCGCATCATCGGGCCCATCTCGGGACGCCGCCGTCCGTAGAAGTCGCGCGCGTACTCGACCGGCGAGATCATCGTCCCGAGCGGATCCGCTCCGAGCGTGACGAGGAGATCGGCCTTGTCGAGGCGGTAGCGCGGCACGGCGCGCGCTCCGTACATGAGCTCCTGCGCCTTCAACAGCGCGTCCTGCGACACCGGGTCGTACACGACGTGCTCGGAGTTGGGATAGGACGCGAGGAATTGCTTCACGAGCGCCATCGTCGTCGGGCTCGTCACCGTGCCGGAGAGGAGCACGACCTTGCCGCGGCCGCGAGCCTCGCCGAGCGCCTGCGTCACCTTCTGATCGACCGCCTGCCAGGTCGCGGGCTTGTTGGAGCCCTTGCCGCGCCCATAGAGGAGCGGCCCCTGGAGCCGGTCGGGATCGTAGAGATTGAGGAGTGAGGCCTGGCCGCGAGGGCAGAGGGCCCCCTTGTTGAGCGGGTGGGCCTTGTTCCCCTCGAGCTTGATCGGGCGCCCCTCGCGCGTCTTCACGAGCACGCCGCACCCCGCGGGGCAATCGCCGCAGGTGGATGCGTAGTAGACGGGCACGCCGGGAACCAGCTCTTCGGGCGCGTGCACGTACGGGAGGATCTTCTCGACCGGCTTCCGCGCGCATCCGGCCGCGGCGAACGCCGCGCCGGCGCCGAGGAGCTTCAGGAATTCGCGGCGCGAGGGCGGATCGGCCGCATCGAGCGCGACCGCGTCCGACGGCTGCGCGAACTCCTGCATCGCGTTCTCGGGCAGCGCCGCGGCCTCGAGATCCACGGGCCTCGCCCAGTACTTGGGAGGCTTCGGTCCGCCGTCTACATGTGACATGTATTGCACTCCTGCGAAGCCTTGTTCTGACGGTGGCAGCTGATGCACCAGCCCATCTTCAAGTTCTCCGCTTGACGGATGACATCCTCGGTCTGGATCTGTCCATGGCAGGTCTGGCAGGCGATGCCGCGCGCCACGTGCCACCGATGGCTGAAGTAAACGTAGTCGGGGAGGCGATGCACCCGCACCCAGGGAATGGCCTTTCCCTCGTTATAGAGCTTGGTGACCTGCTGGATCGCGGGCTTGTCGGTGCGCACCACGAGGTGGCAGTTCATGCAGACGTTGGTCGATGGGATGGTCGCGTGGCGCGAGCGCTCCGCGTTGGAGTGGCAGTAGAGGCACGGAATCTTCCGCGTCCCCGCATGGAGCTTGTGGCTGAACGGGATCGGCTGCGTGGGGGCATAACCCACGTTGCTGAACGTGTCGAGAAACGCCCATCCGCCGAGCGCGAGCGTGACGACGATCAAGAGGAGGGTTATGAGCCCTCGATTCGACGGTTTCGACACCGCTTCGAGCTAGATCCTTCTCCGAGGGGGGTTCGAATCTGCCGTCCTAGCAGAAAACTTTGTGAATCTAATCACCAACTCCGAAACCGTCAAGCGGCAACGTAACCGCAATAGACACCAACGGCAATACTGGCGACGCCGGCCAGGGTCCGGGCCGTCCGGCCTAGCTTCGGGGCGCCCGTCCACGCGAACGGAAGGGCCAGGAGACCGCTCAGGAGCGTCATCCCGCCGACCGACCCCACCCCGAAGATCGCGATCGTCACGAGCGCAACCCAGGGCGAGCGGATCGAAGCCAGCACGAAGATCGTGAGCGCGCCGCTCCCCGCGAGACCGTGCATGAGTCCGACGAGGACCGGCCTCCGGGCCCCCGGACTCGCGGGCGGATCGGCGCGCCGGCGAACCAAGGTCAGCACTCCGAGCACGATCAGCATGGCGGCCACGGCCAGCTCGAACCATCGAGACCAGGACGCGGGAAGCGGCGCGCCGATCAGGATCACGGCGAGGCCCACCCCCAGGAGCGATGCGGTATGCCCCAGTCCCCAAAGACCTCCCTGGAGCGCGGCGCGAGAGAGGCTCCGCTCACGGCTCACGATGGTGCCCATGGCCGCCAGGTGGTCCGGGTCGAGCGCATGCCTGAGCCCGAGAACGAAGCCGAGGAGGAGCGGTAGCTGGGAGCCGGACAGGTCGGGCATCGCGGCACTATAGGAAAGCAGGAGGCGAAAATCTATACTCCCGAAGTGACTGTGACGCCCGCTCCGATCTCGAACGCCCGTCTCGCGCCGGGCCCGCTCGGGCTCGACCTCGGCACCGATCCCGACCTCTGGATCCGGTCCCTGGACGGCCTTCCGCGCCCCTGGTTCGTCTACGAATCTCCACGCGGTGGCTGCGTGGTGGGATCGGGCGAAGCCGCCCGCTTCACCTCGCGCGGACCCGACCGCTTCCGCGAGACCGCGCGATGGCTTGACGCCTCGGCCAGCGCGGTCCGGCGCGACGGAGCGCGAACGAGCCCGGTGGCCGTCGGCGCGTTCGGCTTCGGCGATCAAGGCGACGCGGCCGTCGCGTGGATTCCCTCCTCGCTCCTCGTGCGCGAGGGCGAGGGTGGAGCTCGCGTCGAGTCGTGGCAGGGATCGGTCGAGAGGCACGCTTCCTCGACGGACGGCGCCGCGTGGGCCGATGGCGACCGCGATGCGTGGATCGAAGCGGTGGACGCGGCGCTCCGGCGCATCGAAGCGGGCGCGCTCGAGAAGGTCGTGCTCGCGCGAGCGCGCGTCCTGACCGGCAGCGTGCCCTTCGACCCGCTCGCATCCTTCCTCGCGCTTCGCGAGCGCTACCCCGAGTGCCACCGATTCCTCATCGGCATGGACGACGGGACGGCGTTCCTCGGCGCGAGCCCCGAGCGGCTCGTGTCCCTGCGGGGCCGAGCCATCGACGCGGACGCGGTCGCGGGAACGACCCGTGTGGACGATGGCGACGAGGATCGTGCGGCACGGCGTCTGCTCGACAGCGACAAGGAACGGAACGAGCACGCCATCGTGGCGCGCGAGATCGTGGCGGCGCTCCGCCTGAGCGGCGCGAGCGCGGACGCGGAGCCCGAACCGAGCACGCTCCGTCTCCGCCACGTGCTCCATCTGCGCTCGCGGATCCGGGGCGTCGCACCGCAGGGCCTGGGCGTGCTCGATCTGGTGCGCGCCATCCATCCTTCGCCCGCCGTGCTCGGAACGCCGCGCGACGCGGCGCTCGAGATGATTCACGAGTGGGAGCCGCGCGATCGCGGCTGGTACGCGGGTCCCATCGGCTGGATGGGCGCGGATGGCGACGGAGAGTTCACGCTCGGACTTCGCTCGGCGCTCCTCGATGGTCCGCGCGCGCTGCTTCACGCCGGCGCCGGCATCGTCGGGGGTTCGGATCCGGAACGGGAGTGGGAGGAGTGCGACGCGAAGATGCGCTTCGTCGCGGAGGCGCTGCGTGGCTGAGGCGCGGTCGATGGAGGCGGCGGCGAGCGGCACGGCGCTCCTCAACCTCGAATGGGCGGAGCGGCTCATTGGGTCGCTCGCACACGCGGGTGTGCGCGACGCCATCGTCTGCGCGGGCTCCCGCTCCGCGCCCCTCGCGCTCGCCGTGGACCGCTCGGAGCTCCGCGCGCACGTCGCCCTGGACGAGCGCGCCGGCGCCTACTTCGCGCTGGGCCTCGCCAAGACGTCAGGGCGTCCCGTGGTCGTCGTCACCACCTCCGGCACCGCCGCCGCGAACCTCCATCCCGCCGTCGTCGAGGCGCACCACGCGCGCGTCCCCTTGATCCTCCTCACGGCGGACCGCCCGCCCGAGTTGCGGGACTGCGGGGCGGCGCAGACGATCGATCAGATTCGCCTCTTCGGTCCGGCCGTGCGCTGGTTCCACGAAGTCGGCGTGCCCGATGCCGACCCGGCGCTCGCGCCCTACGTGGCGGGAATCGCGCGTCGCGCGGTCCTCGCCGCGTTGGGTCCGCCCGCGGGACCGGTGCATCTCAATCTCGCGTTTCGCGAGCCCCTGGTGTCGGCGCCCGATGCGCTTCCGCCGCGCCAGGTCAACGCGGCGCCCGTGAACGACGACTCGGCGTGGCCCGAGCCGGTCGCTCCTTCGCCCCGCGCGATCCAGCGTGTGGCGCGGCTCCTCCGCACGAAGCGCCGCGGCCTCATTCTCTGCGGCCCCGAGGCGACGCCTGGCCTCGCCGACTCCGTCGCCAGGCTCGCGGCGGTGACGGGCTATCCGGTTCTCGCCGATCCGGCATCGCAGGTGCGCTACGGCTCGCACGACCCCACGCGCGTGCTGGGGGCCTACGACGGCTTTCTCCGCTCCTCCTCGTTCGCGGAACGCCACGCACCCGAGGTGATGCTCCAGTTCGGCGCGCCGCTCACGTCGAAGGCCTTCCATCTGTACGCCGCCCGTCACCCGGATGCGCTTCGCGTGATCGTGGACGACGGCGGCGCGCCCAGGGATCCCGCGCATCGTGCCACCGAGATCATCCCGTCCGGCGCCGCCGCGACGGCGGACGCGCTCGCGGAGGCGCTCGCGCGGGGCTCCGATCCCCTTCCCTCCTGGACCGAGCCCTTCCTCCAAGCGGAAGCGGCGGCGCGCGACGCGGTCGCGCGCCATCTCGCGCACACCGCGGGTCTTTCCGAGGGGAGCGCCGTCGCGTCGCTCGCCGAGGCAGCACCCTCGGAGATGGTTCTCTACATGGGAAACAGCATGCCGATCCGGGATCTCGATCTCTTCGTCCCCGCATCGTCCAAGCGACTCCGCGTGCTCGCGAATCGCGGAGCCAACGGCATCGACGGCGTCCTGTCGAGCGCGCTCGGCGCGAGCGCCGCGGGGCCTGCGCCCGTCCTCGCGGTGGTCGGCGACCTCTCCTTCCATCACGACCTGAACGGCCTCGTCGCCGCTCGCGAGAGGGGCATCGCCGCCACGATCGTGGTCGTGAACAACGATGGCGGCGGGATCTTCTCGTTCCTTCCGATCTCGCGCCACGGCGAAGCGTTCGAGCGCCTCGTCGCGACGCCGCACGGCCTCACGTTCGAGCACGCCGCCGCGCTCTATGGCATTCCGTACGAAGCGCCCACGTCCCCGGACGAGCTCGCGTCGTCCGCGCGCGTCTCGCTCGAGCGGCGCGAGACGCGCATCCTCGAGATCGCGTCGGATCGCGCGCGGAATCGCGCCGACCATGAAGCGCTCTGGAGGGCCGTGATCGCCGCCGTCGACGGAGGGGCGTCGTGAGGGGCTGCGTCGAGCGTCATCGCATCCAGGCGGATCGCGTGAGCTACGCCGTGCGCACGTATGGCAGCGGGGCCGCGCAGGACACCCTGGTCCTCCTGCACGGCTTCTCCGGATCCGGCGACGACTGGCGCGACATCGCGGAAGCCGTCGCCGCATCGGGGTACCGCTCCATCGCGGTGGATCTGCCGGGACATGGAGGCACGGACGCCCCGTCCGATCCTCTGTGCTACAGCCCGGAGACCACGGTCCGCGGGATCGCGGCCATCTTGCAGTCGCTCGGCATCGGGGCGGCTCACTGGGTCGGCTATTCGATGGGCGCCCGGCTGGCGCTCCGCGCCGCGTTCGACACGCCATCGCGCGTGCTCTCGTTGACGCTCGAGAGCGCCTCGACCGGCATCCCCGACCCGGTCGCGCGCGAGGCGCGGCGCCGGAAGGACGAGGACCTCGCGAGCGAGATCGAGAAGCGCGGCATCGCGTGGTTCGTCTCGCACTGGGAGAGCCAGCCGATCTTCGCCTCGCAAGCCTTCCTGTCCGCGAGTCGCCGCGAAGCGCAGCGCACCCGGCGGCTCCTCCAGCGACCCGAGGGATTGGCGCGCTCGCTTCGCGGGCTCGGCCAGGGAGCTGAGCTCGACCTCACCGACCGCCTCGGCTCGATGGGGCAGCCCGCGCTGCTCGTGGCCGGCGCGCTCGACCCCACGTACGTCGCGAACGCGAATCGGATCTCCACCCTGCTCCCGAACGCTTCCGTGCGGATCGTTTCGGGGGCGGGCCACAACGTTCATCTGGAGCGACCCGAGGAGTTCGCGCGGGCTCTGCTCGATCATCTGGCGTCCGCACGTCGGGCACACCCAGCCGGCGCGCTCTCATCCCCGAGGAGCCACTCATGACCATGACGGCGGCCATCGCCTGGACATCCGCGAAGACCTATGACGACATCCTCTACGAGAAGGCGGATGGGATCGCCAAGATCACCATCAATCGCCCCGATGTCCGGAACGCGTTCCGGCCGAAGACCGTCAACGAGATGATCGACGCGATGGACGAGGCTCGGGAGGACCCCGAGGTCGGCGTGGTGATCCTGACCGGCGCCGGGACCGAGGCGTTCTGCTCCGGCGGAGACCAGCGCGTGCGCGGGAACGCCGGGTACGTCGGCGAGGACAAGGTGCCCCGGCTCAACGTGCTCGATCTGCAGAAGCGCATTCGCGCGCTTCCCAAGCCGGTCATCGCGATGGTCGCGGGGTACGCGATCGGCGGCGGCCATGTGCTCCACGTCGTCTGCGATCTCACGATCGCGGCGGACAACGCTCGCTTCGGCCAGACGGGCCCCAAGGTCGGCTCGTTCGACGGCGGATTCGGCTCGTCCTACCTCGCGCGCATCGTGGGCCAGAAGAAGGCGCGCGAGATCTGGTTCCTCTGCCGCCAGTACGACGCGCAGCAGGCGCTCGACATGGGGCTCGTCAACACGGTCGTGCCGCTCGATCGGCTCGAGGAGGAGACGGTCTCCTGGTGCCGCGAGATCTTGAAGATGAGCCCGCTCGCCCTTCGCTGCCTCAAGGCCGCTCTCAACGCCGACTGCGACGGCCAGGCGGGCCTCCAAGAGCTGGCCGGAAACGCGACCCTTCTCTTCTATATGACCGAGGAAGCACAGGAAGGACGGAACGCCTACGTGGAGCATCGGAAGCCTGACTTCGGCAAGTTCCGCCGCCTCCCCTGATCTCGTGACCGAATCGCAAGAGCTTCTCGCCGAGCCCGACGCGGGCGCGCTGCCGACCGGCCATCCGGGCCGTATCGCGGCGTGGATCCACGCGTGCCGCATCCCCACGCTCTCGGCCGCGGTGGTCCCGGTGCTCGTCGGCACCGTGCTCGCGTACCGCCACGGCAACTTCTCGCTGATGACCGCCATCGCGACCTTCGTGGGCGCGGTCGCGATCCAGATCGGCACGAACCTCGCGAACGATCTCTACGACTTCAAGAAGGGGGCGGACTCACCCGCGCGCCTCGGCCCGCCGCGCGTCCTCGCACGCGGCTGGCTCTCGGTGGACGACGTGCGCGCCGGAATGGTCGCCGCGTTCGGGCTCGCGACCGCGGCCGGCGCCTATCTCATCGCCATCGCCGGCTGGCCGATCCTCGCGATCGGGGTCGCATCCATCGCCGCGGGCATCCTCTACACGGCCGGCCCCTTCGCGCTCGCGTACGTCGGGCTGGGCGATGTGTTCGTCTTCCTCTTCTTCGGCCTCGTCGCCGTGCTCGGAACGTACTACGCGCAGGTCGGCGGCCTCGATCCCGAGGTGTGGGTCGCGGCCATCCCTGTCGGGACGCTCGCGACGGCGATCCTCGTGGTGAACAACCTGCGCGACATCGACACCGACCGGGCCGCCGGCAAGCTCACGCTCGCCGCGCGAGTCGGCCGCCGCGCCACGCGTCTCGAGTTCGCCACGCTCCTCGTGGCCGCGTTCGCCGTGCCGATCGCGCTCTGGGCGCAGGGCCTCTCCTCGGCCTGGGTGCTCCTCCCGCTCGCGACCACGGCGCTCGCAGCGCGCAACCTGCAGGCCGTGTTCGAGCGGACCGGCCCGGAGCTCAACCAGACGCTCGTCGACACGGCCCAGCTCCATCTTCTCTTCGGGCTCCTCTTCGCCGCGGGACTCGCGCTCGGATGAGGATCGCCCGGTTCTCCCTCACGCCGTACGAGTGCCCCATGGATCCGCCGTGGCCCGCGGGCCAAGCGCGGAGCGGCGTCATCCTCGCGCTGGTGGAGGAGGACGGATCTCGTGGTTTCGGTGAGAGCGCTCCGCTTCCCGGCTTCGAGCTCGAGACCCTGGCCTCGAGCATCGCGGCCCTCCGGCTCTCCTCGAAGTACCTCATCGGCATGCCCCGAGAGCGATACGGGGACGCCGTGGCGGATCTCCATCGCCTGGCCCCCGTCGTGGCGTCGCCGTGCGCGCGCCATGCCATCGATCTCGCGCTCCACGATCTCATGGCTCAACACGAGGGTGAGTCGATCGCCCACTTGCTGGGGGATCACCACGCCGTGGACGAGGTTCCGGTCAACGCGGCCCTGCCCCGGTTGCCGTGCGGGGAGCTCGCCGCGGCGGCACTGGCCGCAGCCGCCGATGGCTATCGCACGCTGAAGCTCAAGGTCGGCGGGATTCCCATCCACGAGGACGTCGCGCGGGTGCGCGCCGTTCGGGACGCGGTTGGCCCGGACGTCCGACTCCGCATCGACGCGAACCGCGCGTGGAGCGAGACCGACGCGATCCAAGCGCTGCGTTCACTCGAGGACATCGACTTGGAGTACTGCGAGGAGCCCGTCGCCGATCCTGAGATCATGGCGCGCGTGAAGAAAGCGGTCCCCGTCCCGATCGCCGCGGACGAGAGCGTCGTCGACCTGCCTTCGGCGCGGCGCATGGTGGAGTCGGGGGGCGCGGACGTGCTCGTGCTCAAGCCCATGGCTCTGGGCGGGCTCCATCCCGCGCGTGCTATCGCCGCGATGGCGCGCGACAGCGGGGTCGAGGTCGTCGTGACGGGAATGCTCGAGACACCCGTGGGACGGCGGGGCGCTCTTCACCTGGCCGCGTCCCTGGGAACGAGCTCGTACGCCCACGGCCTTGGCGCGGGTTGCACGCCGTGGCCTGCCGCCGTCATGGAGCCCCCCGCGCCGCTCTCGCGCCCCCATGGAGGACGAATGCTCGTGATCGGACGTGATGATGGGCTGCCGATCCATATGCGCGATTGGTGCGATGGAAACGCCGACTACCAGGACCACTTGGTCCGGGAGGAAGTGTGAGATTCACGTCTGATCCCGTGCAGTTCTGGGCGCGCGTCGCGCCCGATCGCCCCGCGCTCCGGCGTGGAGAAACCTCCTGGACCTACCGCCGGCTGAACGAGGCGGTCCAGGAGTCAGCCGACGCACTGATCGCGCAGGGGCTCGGCGCGGGCGAGCACGTCTCGCTCGAGTTCTCCCCAGCGCACGCCTTCAGCTTCGTGATCGCATTCCACGCGTTGCAGCGGATCGGACTCCTGCCCGTTCCCATCGCCTCGTCCATGCCGGCCGAGGAGCGCCAGGCGCTCAGGAAGCGCGCGTTCGTGGATCTCGCGCTCACGAGCGAGTCCTCGGACACGGAGCGGGGCGTGGAGGAAGGGCCCGTCCTCGGGGTGAGCGTGCCGCCGACGACCGACGTGGGACCGCGCCTCCTTCGCCGCCTCGATATGCCGGCGGCGCTCTGCTTCACCTCGGGAACGTCGGGCGAGGCGCGCGGCTGTGTGCTCACCCACGGGAACTTCTTCTGGAGCGCGCTCGCATCCGCACGGAATCTCGGCGTGCGCGCCGGCGATCTCTGGCTCTCCTGCCTGCCGCTCCACCACGTGGGCGGCCTCTCCATCCTCACACGGAGCGCGTACTACGGAACGGAAGTGCTCCTCCACGACCGCTTCGATCCGGAGCGCGTGCTGGACGCGATCGACCGGCAAGGAGTCACGCTCGTCTCCCTCGTGCCGCCCCTGCTCGAACGGCTCCTTCGCGCGCGCAAAGGGCGCATCTTCCCGACGACGCTTCGCGCGGCGCTGATCGGTGGCGGCCCGTGTCCTCCGGAGCTCCTCATGGAAGCGGCGGAGCTTCGCCTGAAGGCGCTCCCCACGTACGGACTCACCGAGGCGACGTCCCAGGTGACCACGCTCTCGCCGCGCGATTGGCCGGCCGGACTCGACACGTCGGGGCGCCCGCTTCCATTCATCAAGGTGGAGATCCGGGAGGAGAATGGACTCAAGGCGCCGCGCGGCGCGGAAGGCGAGATCGTGGTCAGCGGGCCCACCGTGATGGCCGCCTACTTCGAGGAGCGCGAGAAAGACGCCGAAGCGTGGGACGGTCGGTGGCTCAAGACGGGCGACATTGGAATGTGGGACGCCGCCGGACGCCTCGTCGTGCTCGATCGGAGATCCGATCGCATGGTGGTCGGCGGCGAGAACGTGTCCCCCGCCGAGGTGGAGCGCGCCTTGCGGTCGCATCCCGCGGTGCTCGAGATCGCGGTGGCCGGGATTCCCGGAGGGGCCTGGGGGCACGACGTCGCGGCGGCGGTGGTGCTCCATCCCGGCGCGTCCTTGACCTTGAACGAGCTCCGCGACCACGCGATGGAGGCGCTCGCAACCTTCAAGCTGCCACGCCAGTTGCGAATCGTCCGCGAGCTTCCGCGGAGTGCATCGGGGAAGCTCCTTCGAGATGCATTCCGGAATCTCTTCCGGGACGAGGTGCCTAGCAGCGCCCCCTGAACCGCGGCCCACGGATGGGTCGAGGGCGTCCCGCCCCTGGGCAGCAACCCTCACGGAAATCGCGGCTTGCGCCGCCCCCCGGCCGCCAGGGCGGCTATCTCCCAAGTCCAACCGGCATAAAGAAATACCTCTGACCTGCCGATCCCTCCAACGACACCTCGTTCGGGTGTTCGTCCGGAGGATTCGTGATCCGTCGCACTCTCGTCATTGTCACCCTCCTATCCATGGCGTTGCCCTCTCTCACGAGAGCCGGCACGTTCACGGTTACCGTCCAATCCAGATCCACGAACGCGACCGACTCCTACCTCAGTCAGGAAAACGTCACCGAGAACAACGGAAGCAAACCCGAGCTCCGCATCAAGGGGACCGCGGGGACGAAGAACCGCCACGTCGTCTTCGACGCGACGCTTCCCACGCTGACCGGCAAGACGGTCCTCCAGGCGTGGTTCCGCATGACGCAGAGCGGTGCGAACAGTCCGGTTCCGATCGACGCGCGCATCTATCCGCTGGCCGAATCGTGGAGCGAACCCGAGGTCACGTGGAAGAACCGTAACCTCCTCTTCGGATGGTCCACGGCCGGAGGTACGTCGGGCCCTTACTGGTCCGGGCGCGCGCTCTTGAGCGACGCCGGGACCAACGGGCAGGCGAGCTGGCAGGTGGGACCGATCGTCAACGCATGGCTCAACGGCGATCTCGCGAAGAACGGCTTCGTGATCAAGCCCGAACGCGAGGGGGCCGACCGCGAAGTCGTGTTCCGCTCGAGCGAGTACACGAACGTCGCCACCGCCACGCCCCAGCTCGTGATCACGTACACGGACGAGGCTCCCGCGATCCGAAGCGGTTGGGCCGAGGTCCAGCCCAAGGCAGTGAGAGAAGGAGCCACGAACACTCCGCTCACGTTCTGGCTCGACCTGGACGCCACGGGAACCACGGCGAGCGGCGCCGCGACGGGCGTCGATCTCGTCAACGTGGTCCACAACGGCACGATCCTCGTGACCGGGGTCGATGCCGTGCTGGTGGGAGGCATCCCGGTCGACCCGGCCCAGATCATCTGGTTCGACAACGGCACTTCGTTCACGCTGCGTCTGCCGCGGATCCATCTGAACACGAAGGTTGAAGTGCGCACTCGCGTGAGCGTGCTCGCCGGGGCGACGACGAACGATCTCGATCTGCCGATCACCGTCGACGACACGGCCACGCCCGGCGCCACCCTCCAGTCGCTCTGGTCGGGCAACGCGGACGGGATCGCGGGAAACGGCGACGACTGGACGCTGGCGGTGACCGACGATCCACCGACAACGATCGACCTCGTGCCCGACAGCACGTCGGTCGTGAGCCGGATGTGCACGTCCTTCCAGCTCTTCGGCGAGGACGCGTTCGGGAACCGCTTCGCGATCGTGGCGGACAGCCTCAAGGCCATTCCCACCTCGGCAGGCACCACGTCGAGCGACGGCACCTTCTGCGCCACCCAGCCCGGTGCGGCCAAGATCGTGGCCTATTTCGGGTCGCTGCGCGACACCTCCAGCGTCACGGTCACGCCTGCGCTCGTGCCCGTGATCTCGCAGATCGTCCTCCGCACCAAGACCGGCGCCGCCACCACGACGCTCGTTCCGCGCGACACGATGCTGGTCGACGTCACGCTGAGCGACGGCGACGGTTTCCGCGACGTCATGGGGCTCGACGTGACGGTCCACGCCCAGGGACACGCTTCGGACAGCCAGTCGCCCGCGTTCCGCGGCCTCTTTTCGTGGCGTCGCTCCGGCAACGCATGGACGCTGATCGATCCCTCCGGGTCGTCCTGGGCGGTGGTGCCGAGCCGCTCGTCGGCAGACACGACGACGAATTCCACGAGCCCGCAGACGCTCCGGCTCGGCTTCGTCCCGGGCCGCATCGCGCGGGCCGGAAGCGGCACCTGGACGATCGCAGTGCAGGCGTTCAGCGCCACGCCGCCAGACACGCAGAGAGCCGCCGTCAACGGTCTCTCGTGCGCTTCCCGCCTCGAGATCGCGGCAGTCGACAATGCGGGCGCCTTTGCGCCGGCTCCCGCGGGATCCTCCGCCCAGCCTCTCGCGGTCCCGGCGGACGGAAACCTGGCCGTGGCGATCTGGAGCAACGCGGCGTACGACCTCCAAGGAGCGGCGCGCGATTTCATCGGCGTCGCGGTTCCCGCGGACACGATCCACGCCGGCGGCTCGACGCATCCGCTCGCGTGGGCGTTCCAGTCGGATGGAGCGGCGGGAGGCCGGCTGGATACACTGCTTCTCGCCCTCGCGCCGCCCGGATCCGCGCTGACCTTGGAAGAGCCGGAAACACGTGGGCTCTACCTCTGGATGGACTACCCCACCGTGCCGGCCCAGGACTACACCGGAGGCGTTCGCCTCCGAACGCGGGCCACGGACGGCAGCACATCCGCCATCGTCGACGTCCCCCTGAGCGCGTCGGTCATCGGGGCCGGTCAGGCCGCGCACTCTGCGCTCGCCGAAGTCCTGCCGCTTGCCGTTCAGGCCGGCACCGTCAACCAAGCCTTCACCGCATTCCTGCTCCCGAGCATCGTAGCCGGGGACGCCGGCGTGGACCGAGTGCTGATCCACTTGCCGAAGGGGTACGGCACGCCTGCGATCACGGCCGTGCGCGTCGCAGGGCTCCCGGCCTCCTACTCGGATGCGAGCGCCGCCGGCACCGCGGAGGTGAAGCTCGCAACCGCGGTCCAGAGCTCGTCCCTCATCGAGGTGCAGTTCCGCGCGACGGCCCCGAGCGCGCTCGATCCGATGGGCAGTGACTTCGTGACGCTCTTCGATAACTCGGGAACGACGGTGGCACCCCAGGTCGCGGTGCAAGGAAACGCCAACGGGGTCGCGGATGGCGAGTCTTGGCGCGTGACGGTCGGACCGGGGCCCGTGGCGAGGATCACCGTCAAACCGGACGGCGCGGTCTGCTGGCGCGACAGCACGCTCGCATTCGTGGCCTCGGCCGAAGACGCGTTCGGCAACCCGACGAGCGCATCGATCTCCTTTACCGCACTCGGCGGTGTGGGAACGATCGGGGCAGGTACCGGGATCTTCACGGGAACCGCCGAAGGCACGGGATTCGTCGTCGCAGAGTCGGGGGTTGTGCGAGACACCGCCTCCGTGATCGTCCGCCCGGTTCGCGGGCTGCGCGTGCTGTCGGTCGCGGGACCGGACACGCTCGTGCAGGGCCGGTCCGGCGCCGCCTTCCAGGTGCTCCTCGCCAACCCCGGTCGAGACTCCGTCACGGTGGACGCCGTGTCGCTCGTCTTCACCCGGTTTGTCCGCCACGATGCGGACGCGGACTACGCGGTGACGGTGTCCCTTCCGCTCCCGCGCTCGCTCGCGAGCGGTGACACCTTGCTGGCGCCCCTCAGCGTGAACGTCAGCCGCCAGGCCCTGACCGGACCGATCGTGGTCGACGCCAGCTCCTCGGCCGTCGAGACCGGAAGCGGCATCCGGGTCTCGGACGACGGCGCCTCGGCCACGCACGCGGCACTCGTTCTGCCGGGAGGATTCACCGTGGCCGCGGTCCAGACGGGAGCCGTCGTGAGGCCCGGCTCACGCGCCGTCCCGCTCGTCGCAGTCACGGTGACCAACCACGAAAGCGCTCCGCGAACGCTCCTGTCGCTCGATCTGAAGAATGCGACCACCGGACCCGGGACGAAGGATCAGCTCGATTCGGAGCTGGGCGACCTCACGCTCTATCTGGACGATGGCGATGGCACGCTCGATCCCGCACTCGACGCGAAACAGTTCGCGACGGTCGCGGTCGATGGAAGCGTTCACTTCACGCCGATCAAGGTCGACGTGCCGGCGCTCGGCAGCGCGCGATTGTTCGTGGCCGCGGACGTCTCGCTGGGCGCGCGGGACGGTGACGCGCTCGACCTCGAAGTCGCCGACTCGACCTCGGTCCTCCTCTCCCCTTCGACCTTCGCCCGAAACGCGTGGCCGCTGCGTCCCACCGGGAACTTCCCCGTCGATGGGCTCGTCGCCTCGCAGATCGCAGTGCATTCGATCCCGCCCGGGAACCTGCTCGCCGGCTCGACCAGGGCCCTGGCTCTCGACGTCACCCTGCCTCCGAACGGGTACGAGCCGGACCGGCTGCTCCGCCTCTCGGTCACGAACCGTGGCACCGCGGAGGCCGGCACCGAGATCACGCGGATGAACGCCTGGGCCGACGACGGGGACGGGGCCTTCGATCCCGCGCGGGATCGCCTCCTCGGCGAGCTCGTGAACACCGGTGACCGGTGGCAGCGCACGGGCCTCTTCGAGACCGTGCCGGGCGCCGGGCTCCGCCTCTTCGTCTCGGTCGACCTCGCCGATCTCGCGCTGGATGGACGCACGGTGCTCCTCTCCCTCCCCGAGGGGACCGACGGAGGCGTGGGGATGGAGAGCGGCAACTCGGGCCCGCTGGATCAACGCGTCGAGAACCCGTTCGCCCTTCCGATCCGGACGACCGACCGCGTGACCGCGGCGGCCGCGCCGCTCGACTCCCTGGCGGTCCATCCCGGAGATCACGACGCGTCACTCCTCCATCTCATCCTGACGAACAGCTACACGAGCGAGCGCACCTTGAGCCGGCTCGCGATCGAGAACGCGACGTCGGGGAGCGGCTCGAGCCTCGAGCTCGACCGTGAGGTGCAGTCGGTGACGCTGCGCGAGGACGGGGACGGAGACGGAATCCTCGGCGACCTCGCGTCCGATCCGGCGATCGGCGTGGGATCGTTCGTGAATGGGGTCGCCACGTTCACAGGCTTGAGCTGGATCGTCCCTCCGGGCGGCTCACGGCACCTTTTCGTCACGGCGGACGTGTCGCTCCGCGATGCGGCGGATGGAGACGTGCTCGGGGCCCGCATCGTGGATCCGCTCGCGATGCACTTCGGGGAGCCGACGTCGGTGACGGGTGCGTGGCCCGTGACCTCGAACGCGCGGCTCATCGTCGACGGGATGAGCTCGACGCAGATCACGAACTGGGGCGCCCCGGGCGCGAGCCTGGGACCGGGTGAGGGCCCTCGCCTCGCGCTCGACGTCACCATCCCTCGAAACGGCTACGAGAGCGACGAGCTCCGGTCGTTGCGAGTCGTCAATCTGGGTACCGCGGGGACGACCGATCTGGCTGAGCTGCGTCTGTGGAGGGACGGCGGCGACGGCGTGTTCACCCCCGGGGCTGGGGACGACCAGGACCTCGGACCACTCACGCGTTTCGGCGCCGAGTGGAGGAGCCCGCTCCTGTCGGAGGCGCTCGGAATCGCAGGGGCGAGGCTCTTCGTGTCCGTCACCACGACCGCGACGCCTTCCGATTCGGCCACGGTGGATCTCGCGCTTCCGATGGGAGCGATCGAGAACCTGTCCGGAAATGATGGGCCGCGGGACGGGCTCGTCGCCAATCCTCAGCCTCTGGTGATCAGCACGTCCCCGCTCCTCGCCACCCTGGAAGCCGAAACGAGGGCGAGCACGGTCGGGCAAACGCTGCGATTGCGCATGATCGTGCGCAATGCGGGAAACGAAACGGTTCAGGCAATCGCTCCGTCCACCCCGACGATCTCGGGCAGCGGGACCGCCTCGCTCCAGTCGGGACCATCCCCCGCGTCGATGGCCCTCGCACCCGCACAATCGGACAGCTTCGTCTGGATCTACGCGGCCTCGGGCCCAGGCGACGTCCAATTCCGGGCAGGCGCCGCGGGCACCGGAGCGGTGAGCGGTCTCGTGCGCCGCGCCGTCGAGGTCTCCTCGAACGGCCACGACGTACTCCTCCCGGTCTCCGACGCCGGGCTCATCCCCGTCCAGTCGATGCCGCTCGAGGTCAGCCGCGGTCAGACCGGCATCGTTCCGTTCAGCCTCACGTTCACGAACCGTGGCGGGACCGGCGCCTCGACCGTCGGCCTGAGCGGGGTGCGCATCCGCCTCGAGGACGGCAACGGAGCTCCGATCGTTCCGTCCGATCTCCTCACCTCTGTGGTCGTGGCCGAGGGAACGAACGTGTACCTCGCGACGTCGACCATTCCGACAACCGGTTCGGATCTCGATCTCGTCTTCGACACTCCGGCGTATGTCACGCCGGAGCAGCCGACGACGTTGAGCTTCCGACTCGACGTGGCCTCGTCCGCCACCGCTCCGAGCTTCCGCGTCGTGATCGTCGACAGCACGGACATCACCGCGGACGATCGAACGAGCGGAGCTCCCGTCCGGATCCAACTCGAGACCGGAGCCTTCCCGCTCCGGTCCGGAACGGCGCGGCTCGTGGCCGCTCCCACCGAGCTCCAGATCTCGGCCGGCTCATCGGCCGAGCGGCGCGTGGCGGCCGGCTCGGTCGACGTTCCGCTTCTCGCCGTGCAGGTCCGCAACTCCGGCATCGACGGCGTGACGTCGGACGTGCGCGTGGGATCGATCGCGGTGACCCTGACCGATACGACCGGTGTTCCGGTGCCGGCGCCTCACGCCTGGCTCGACCGTCTCGTGGTCCGGACGGCCACGCAGACGCTCGCGGCGCGGATTGTCGGCGCCGCGGACGGACCGGACGTGACCCTCGCGCTGGCTCCGCCGCTCTCCTGCCCGGTGAACACGCCGGTGGATCTCACGATCGCGGGCGACGTCGCCGACAGCGCTGCCTTGGGAGCGTTCTCGATCCGGCTCGGCTCTCCGGCGACGGTCCAGGCCTGGGACGCCAACACGCAGGACAGCGTCCTCGTCACCTACGCGTCGAATCCGATCGCGGGTGCGCCCGTCATCGTGGAGCGCGCGGCCGCGGCGGTCCGCGTGCGCGGCGTACCGCTCTTCCCTTCGATTGTGCGCGTCGGCGATACGGACGTGGCCGCGCTCGACATCGTGGTCAGGCATCCCGAGGGGGCCGGCACCGCGCGCGTCCGAATCGACAGCGTGGCGGTGGCCTGTTCCGACGAGCTCCGCCGCCCGCTGGCTCCCGGCTCGTATCTCGCCCGCCTTCGCGTGCTCGTGGACGGAGTGGAGCGCGTGGTTCAGAACGCGTTCCCGCCGTCGGGAGTGGTCTCCCTCCCCCTGGGTGGAGTCCTCCTTGCGCCGGGCGACACCGCGACGATTCGCGTCCTGGCCGACATCGCCGCAACG
>DATJGP010000177.1:0-22702 GCA_035494915.1 Candidatus Eiseniibacteriota bacterium
CCCTGCACGTTATAGATCCGGATCGTGACGGGTCCGGACTGCGCCACGGAATATCGGATGACGGTCTCGGGATTGAAGGGGTTCGGAGCGTTCTGATAGAGAACGTCCAAGCCGGTCGGCGCGGGCGCCTGGTCGTCCTCGATCGCGGTCGCGAAGTAGCAGGCCGGGATCTGGAAGTATGTGAGCATGATGTCTTTGATCGCGCGCAGGCGCTCGCCCGATTCCTCGATGTTGTTGTAGTTGAACGCCCAGAACAGATTTCGGGAGCTGTCGGAGCCGAAGGACACGTACTTCGTGGCGAAGCGCGTTCCCGCCGCGAACGTGTTCGGGTACTTGAGCCAGAGTCCGGTCTTTCCACGGCTGGGAGCCGTGGTGGCGACCGCGATGAGATCGGGATCCTCGATCTGCGGACAGCCCAGATTCAGGTGCATGAGCCGGGTCGCCGAGGGCGAGCCGGCAATGCCGGTCACGAGCGGATGGAGCGTGTCCTGAGGAGTGTTCTCCCACAGGCCACGCAGGTACCGCGCGCCCACCGTGAAGCTGAGGAAGCTGTTGTACTCGGTGCCCAGCGTGATGAGCTCCTGGGCAATGTTGTCACCCGCGATGAAGAAGTTGCGGCTCTTCCCGGATTGCTGCACCCACGACTGGATCAGCTGCTGGTCCGTCTGAGGGATCGTGAACTGGCTCAGACTGCCCGCGTGCCAGATGATGGCCGAGTAGCGGAGGAGGTCGTTGACGGTGGCTCCGGGCCATATGTTGAACGGATCGCCCGGGGCCGTACCTCCAGGCGTGTTCCCCGCCCCCGAGGTTGGTCCGTTCACGTCCCACGTGTCGTACTTGTACCCCTGGGCCGTGAGCACCTTCGCGATGGTGGCCTCGGTCTCCCGTCCCGAGTTGTTGTTGACGAAGAGGACGGTCGCGAGGCTGTCCGTGCAGCCGAGGGCCGGGTTCGTCGCGGATTTCACAGGGAGAATCGCGGCGGTGAGGTACGTGGCCGTCTGCGGCGCGTAGGACGGCATATAGGCGGTGGAATCCACACTGTCGGTAACGGCGAAGTAGTACTGGAGCACCGTGCCGGCGGGGTAGTTCCCTGGCGGAACGTCGCCATATCGGTACGTGGGCTCCGCCGTGTTGCTCATGAGGAGCGGCGTGGAGAGCCAGGACCCCGACGTGCCGAATCGATAGAACATGTTGCCGGTCTTGTAGCCACGAGACGTGCTGACCTGCACGACCGCGCTATCGCCGAGCGGGGTGTTGAAGTTGTCGTTGCTGAAGAAGGCGGTGGTCTTGAAGGTGTCCTGGAAGAGATCCAGGTCGCGCGGAATGAAGATGGGAGGCGTGGTCGCGCGCACCCCGACGGCGACGTTGTCGAAGAGGGGATACAGGTTCGAGTACCCGGTCGACCCTCCGCAATAGGTCTCGCCGTAGTCCTTCACGATGAACATGCACTGGACGGAGTCTTTGCCGGCGGCGAGGGGCAGCTCGACCTTTTGCCGGATCCAGTCCTTGCTCGATCCGTAGTAGAGAAGGCCCGTGGGATCCATCCAGGCGGTCCAGTTGGCCCCGATCATTCGTGTTCGATAGTTCACGGAGTAGTAGAAGCACGCATCGAGGGGCAGATTTCGATACACGTCGAATGCCAGCAGGCACTCGCCCGATCGGTCGATGTCGACGGGCGGTGTCAGCAGTCGGTTGTCGATATGAGGGACGAGACTTCGGGTGACGTTGTCCCAGTCCACCCAGATGTTCGTTCGGTTATCGGTGCAGAAGTCCTCGGTGACGACGTTGTTCTCGAGCGCGAAGTAGTCTCCCACCGCGGGTTGCGTCGTCCGCGTCCAGGTTCCCATCCCGTTCTCCATGTTGTCGTAGAACAGGACCTGGTTGCCGTCCTTCATGACCCGCACCTCGTCGATGATCCAGCCGTCGCCGTTATAGAGACCGTCGGCGGACGAATACTCGACGTCCGAGTGGAACACGAAGCGGAACGGCAAGGGCTTGGCGCCCGTCGGAGAGTTCTGCCATTTCACCCAGCTCGATTCCGGGAGCTCCACCGTGAAGGAATCGCACCCAACGCCATTGGAGGGGATCTTTCCGGTGATGTGGAGGAGTGGGAGCCAGAGATCGTCCAGATCGTCGTATTCGACCTGTCCATAGTCGTACCCGGTCTCGACGTTGAGCTTGTACTTCGCGGTGAGTGTGACCACCGAGCCCGCAGGGACGCTCTGGGTTCCCGCGTCGTGCTGGAGGTACTGGGTCCAGTTGTTGTCGTACCCGGCGCGGTTCGAATCGTTCGTCCAGCTCGAGTCGATCCGGCCACACCACCACGCGTGGTTGTTGCACGCCATGAAGGTGTCGATGTGCCAGGCCGTCGGCCCGGCGGAGTTGTCGTAGTGGCTCCAGTTTCCCTCGTCGTCGAGCGGGCGGCCGTCCAAGCTGTCGCTGAAGACGTAGACCTCCTCCAGCGGCGGCGGAGTGAGCCGGAGCTTGCGGTAGGTCATGGGGGCGGTGGACTCGCCTTTGAGCGGGGCCGGCACCTCGGTCCGATAGACGCCGTGAGGCGGCAGAGCCACGGGGTTCGTAGTCGAGGGAGCGGAGAAAGCTCGGGCCGCCTCGAATGCAATCCAGAGGAGGGTGAGGAATCCCGCGACCGCAAGACGGAGTCGAACGCCTTCGGACACGGGAGCGTGGTGTCGGGCTAAGGGTGCAGGTCTCCGCACTGTATCTCGAGAAAACTGGGGAATGCTTTCTGCGATCCGGTGCGGGCACGAGACCCGCGCGTGGAAAGGGTTAGTATACCACACTCCATGAGCCAAACCAAGGGAAACCGCGCCGCCATACGGCGGACGGGAAAGACGTCTAGCTCGAAGAGCCATCACCGGTTGGCTCCGGCCTCGGGGTCGCGGCGGCCGCTCCTGTACGCCTGCTTCTTCGCCTCCGGAGCTGCCGGACTCATTCTCGAGATCGTCTGGTCGAAGTATCTCTCGCTCCTGCTCGGCAATTCGATCTACGGCGTCTCCACCGTCGTGGCCGCGTTCCTGGGCGGACTCGGGATCGGCGCCGCGATCGGAGGGCGCCTGGCCGCGCGAACGCGCGAGCCGTTGCTTCTCTACGCGCGGCTCGAGCTCGTGGTCGCGGTGCTCGGATTGATGAGTCCGCTGGGCTACGCAGTCGCGAAGCCTCTGTTCGCGTGGCTGAACGGACTGCTCCTCGGACACGGCGCCGTGTTTCTCATCCTTCGCTTCCTGGTCTTGTTCGTCGCGCTGCTGATACCGACGACCGCGATGGGAGCGACGTTGCCGCTCCTCGTGTCGGACTTCTCGCGACGCGATCGCGAGGGATCGGGCGCTGCGGTGGCGCGGCTCTACGCGGTGAACACGTCCGGCGCGGTGCTCGGCGTGGTGGCGGCCGGCTTCCTCGCGATACCGGCGCTCGGGCTCTGGAAGACGGCGGCCGTCGCGGCCGCGATCGATCTCCTCGTGTTCGCGACGATCCTGGCCGGGCGCCCTCCCGCGCCACCCGCGGCGCTCGCCGATGGAGCGCGCCCGGGCATGGCCGAGGATGCCGCTGGCTCCTGGTACCGATGGATCCTTCCCGTGTTCGCGCTCTCCGGATTCACCGCCATCCTCTACGAGGTCTCGTGGACGCGCATCCTCGCCGTGCCGTTCGGCGGCATGGTGTACGCGTTCTCGGCGATCCTCGCGATCTATCTCGCCGGAATCGCGCTCGGCGCCGCGGTCGCCTCGCGAGTCTTGAAGGCGTGGCGGGCTCCCGTCGCGCTGTTCGGGGTTTTGCAGGCACTGCTCGCCGCCGCGGTCGGGATCGGCGCGCATCAATTCGCGCATCTTCCCCACTGGCAAACCACGGTCATCGGGCGCGCGAACGGGAGCACGGCGTCGCTCCTCTGGGGCGAGGCCGGCATCGCGGCGTGGATCATCTTCCCCTCGTGCCTCCTCCTCGGCGCGCTCTTCCCCACGGCGGTCGCGGTCCGCCGCACCGCGCGGGGCGAAGCGGGCGCCTCGGTGGGTGCCGTTTACGCGTTCAACACCATCGGCTCGATCGCGGGCTCGATCCTCACCGCGTTCATCCTCATTCCCTGGCTCGGCACGCTCCATTCGATCCTCGCGGCGGCGGCGCTCAACGTTCTGCTCGGTGTCGTGGCTCTGGTCACCGGCGAGGGGCGCGCGTGGCCGCGCCGCGCCGCGGCCATGGTGGTCTTGATCGCGGCGGTCGCGTATGCGTGGGTCGGGATGCCGTCATGGAATGCGGAGCGAATGAGCCTCGGTTTGGTGCGGCTCCTGCGCTCGTACTGGCTGTTCAACAAGGAAGACGTGACGCATCGGATGATCGATCGCGTGGGCGTATCGAAAGATCTGGAGCACCTGTTGTTCTACAAGGAGGGGCGCGTCGCGGCGGTCACCGTGATCGAGACCGGGAAACGCCGAGCGCTCCTCATCAACGGGAAGACCGACGCGACCACCGGCGTCGGCGAGGACATGGCCCAGCAGGTCATGGTGGGACAGCTGCCGGTGCTGCTCGCGCACGAGGCGCAATCGGTCTGCATCGTGGGCTACGGAAGCGGCGTCACGACCGGCGCCGTGCTCACGCATCCGGTGAAGGACGTGCTGACGATCGAGCTGGAGGGGGCAGTCGCCGAAGCCGCGCCTTACTTCGACGCGGACGCGGGCCGGCCTCTCGCGGATCCCAGACATCGGCTCCTGATCGAGGACGCCGGCACCTACCTCAGGTCCACCAGGAACCGGTACGACGTCATCATCTCCGAGCCGTCGAATCTCTGGATCGCAGGCATGGCCGATCTCTTCACGCGCGACTTCTACGAAACCGCCGCATCGAAGCTGAAACCGGGCGGCGTCTTCTGCCAGTGGGTGCAGTGCTACCAGACCTCGCCCGCCACCCTCCGCACCATCTTCCGCACGCTCGCGACGCGCTTCCCCAAGGGGCAGCTCTTCTTCGTGGATGGCTCGGCGGATCTCGTGATCCTCGCGTCGCCGGGTCGGACGATCGGCATCGACCTGGATCAGCTCGGCCATTGGTTCGAGGACGAGAAGGTCGCGCGGAACCTGGCGCGCGTGGGCGTGACATCGCTGCCGGATCTCATGCGGTACTACCGCGGACGTCTGGAGCGGGTGGCGGCCGAGGCCGACGGCGGTCCGGTGAACACGGACGACAACGGCTGGCTGGAGCACAAGGCGCCGTTCGATCTCCTCGCGGGAACGACGTCGGAAGGCGAAATGGCCTGGTCGCCGGATGTCGCGGAGGACCTCGCGAAGTCGATCACCTCGGACCGCGTGAAGGCTGCGGCGATTTTGGCGGATGCTGCGGCACGAGCGAAGGCGGCGGGGAACGAGGGAGCGCTGCTGGGGCTCGCGCTCGCGAGGGAGCGATTGATGGGGGCAGTCACTCCGACCCCCTAGGGCCGGCCGACGCTCTAACGCCGTTGCTCGGCGTACTCCTTGGCCTCGAACGCGTCCACCTGGATGACGTCCTCGCGGGCCTTCAGAGCCTCGCAGAGCTGCCGGCGCTCGGCGTCCGTGATCACGCCCGCCTCCACGCCGGAGTCGAACAGAGCGCAACCCTCGAGCGGCTTGATCTTCCGCGCGCGGACCGCATCCTTGAGCTTCTTCTCGGCCGGCGCAGCCGCGACCACGAGGCGATAGGCGGCCTCGAGCCGTCCGAGCCCGGGCTCACCCGGGGGCGGGACGAAGATGTCGGCGGTGAGGTGCTCGCGTGCCTCGGCATCGCTGAGGACACTCTGCGCCACGGAAGCCACCGTGTGATCGGGCACGGGAGGCGCCTGCGCGCCGAGCGGGAACGTGGCGAGGCGAAGGAGCCATGCGGTCGGGCGGCTCGGAAGGTTGGCGAGCACCCCCGTGAGCGCGGTCTCGATCTGATGGAACGCGTGCGCCGTGGCCCACCGCACGTAGGGAAGGTCGCGCTTCGGCTGTCCCTCGTCGACGAAGCGCTTGAGGGTGGCGGACGCGAGATACTGCCACGCCAGTGCGTCGGCCAGACGGCCGCTCAGCCGCTCGCGGCGCTTCAGCGTACCGCCGAGCGTGGCCATGGCCGCGTCCGAGATCAGGGCGAACGCCGCGCTCAGGCGCGAGAGCCGGCCGAACATGAAGCCGGCGGGGCCGCTCACACCCGAGCCGCCCGTGCCGCCGCCGAAGATCGCCATGCCGAACGCGCGGAACCCGGTCCCGATCGTGTGCCCCACGTGGCCGAAGAACGCGCGATCGAACGCGACAAGATCCTTCTCCGCCACGGCGCGCATCTCCGACTGCACGTACGGATGGCAGCGGATCGCCCCCTGGCCGTACACGATGAGCGACCGCGTGAGGATGTTCGCCCCCTCGACCGTGATCCCGACCGGCACCGACGCGTACGCCTGCGAGAGAATGTTGCGCGGCCCGCGGCTGATCGCCGCGCCGGCCTGGATGTCCATCGCGTCGTTCACGACCGTGCGCATGCCCTCGGTGAGGTAGCGCTTCACGATCGCGGAGATGACGGCCGGCTTCTCCCCCGCGTCGATCGCCCCCGCGGTGAGCTTGCGCGCGGCATCCATCATGTAGGTCATGCCCGCGATGCGCGCGAGCGGCTCCTCGATCCCCTCGAAGCGTCCGATCGGGAGACCGAACTGCTCCCGCACGTCGGCGTAGGCGCTCGTCGTGCGCGTCGCGAGCTCCGCCGCGCCCACCGAGAGCGACGGAAGCGAGATACCGCGGCCAGCGGCGAGGCAGTCCATCAGCATGCGCCAGCCCTTACCCGCGTTCCCGGGGCCGCCGATGATGAAGTCGAGCGGAGCGAAGACGTCGGTGCCGAACGTGGGGCCGTTCAGGAACGGGACGCCGAGCGGATCGTGCCGCTCTCCGATCTTCACGCCCGGAAGGTGGACCGGCAGGAGCGCGCACGTGATGCCGAGGTCTTCCTGGCCGCCGAGCAGCTTGTCCGGATCGCGAAGGCGGAAGGCGAGTCCGAGCACGGTCGCAGCCGGAGCGAGCGTGATGTAACGCTTGCTCCAGTTGAGGCGCATGCCGAGGACTTCGCGTCCTTCGAAGGTGCCCTTGCAGACGACGCCCTCGCTCCGCTGCGCCGTCGCGTCGCTCCCCGCGCCCGGCTCGGTGAGCGCGAAGCACGGGATCTCCTCCGCCGTCGCGAGGCGCGGCAGGTAGTAGTTCTTCTGCGCTTCGGTCCCGTAGTGGAGGAGGAGCTCGGCCGGACCGAGCGAGTTCGGCACCATCGCCGTCACCGCCGCGGTCACGCTGCGGGACGAGATCTTGGTGATCACCGCCGAGTGCGCGAGCGCGGAGAAGCCGAGACCTCCGTACGACTCGGGGATGATCATGCCGAAGAAGCGGTGCTTCTTGAGGTGGGCCCACGCCTCGGGCGAGAGATCCCCCTTCTGCAGCACGTCCCAGTCCTGGACCATGCGGCACAGCTCCTCGACCGGACCGTCGAGGAACGCGCGCTCCTTGGGCGTGAGCGGCTTCGGCTTGAACTCGAGGAGCTTCTTCCAGCGCGGCCGGCCCGAGAAGAGCTCCGCATCCCACCAGACCGTGCCCGCCTCGAGCGCGATGCGCTCCGTATCGCCCATGCGCGGGAGGGCCCCGGCCAGGATCGGCATGACCCAGCGGGTGACGAGAAGGCGGCGGATGGGCGGGACGGAAAAGACGATCGCGAGTGCGATCAGGATATAGAGGAGAAGCATGCTCGGATGACCTCGCGTTCCGGTCCCTGGAAAACGGCGCTAACTGGTAACGAGTATACAAGGTATCGGCAGGAGGGCGGGCTACCATGACCGCACGGCGACCTGGTGGACGAGGGCTCTTTGGTGGCCCGACCGCGCGCAACTAACTTATAGTATGGCGCTCACTTGTAGGCCCGTTCCGACGGAGGCGCCCTGAACCCCATCCCTTCTACCAAAGTCGACACCGACATCCGCAAGGCGTCTACCCTGCCCTCCGCGTTCTACTCGGACCCGGCCCAGTTCGCCCGTATCCGGGAGCGGGTTTTCGTGCGTTCCTGGCAGTTCGTGGCGGACCTGGAGCGGGTGCGGGTGCCGGGGTCGGTCCATCCAGTGACGCTCCTCGAGGGGTTCCTCGACGAGCCGCTCCTCCTCACCCGGGACGCGAAGGACCAGCTCCACTGCCTCTCCAACGTCTGCACGCACCGGGGCAACCTGGTCTCGGAAGGCGATGCGGTCGCGCAGGTCCTCCGCTGCCGGTACCACGGTCGGCGGTTCACGCTCGACGGGCGGTTCCAATCGATGCCCGAGTTCGATGGCGCCGAGGGATTCCCGTCGGCCGCGGACAATCTGCCCAGGGTCCCGTACGCGGAATGGGAACGCTTCATCTTCGCGTCGCTGAATCCGGCACGCACGATCGACGAGCTTCTGAAACCGATGCGCGAGCGCTGCGGCTTCCTTCCCATCCGCGAGTCCGCGTTCGACGCGACGCGCGCGCGCGAGTACGTCGTGCGCGCCAACTGGGCGCTCTACTGCGACAACTATCTCGAAGGGTTCCACATTCCGTTCATCCACGCCGCTCTCGCGGGGGCGCTCGATTACGGCAGCTACCGCACGGAGGTGTTCCCGCTCAGCAATCTGCAAGTGGGCGTGGCGGCGGACGGCGAGGACGCGTTCGATCTCCCGAAGGGCCATCCGGACCACGGCCAGCGGATTGGCGCCTACTACTGGTGGCTCTACCCCAATACCATGTTCAACTTCTATCCGTGGGGGATCTCCATCAACGTGGTCCGCCCGCTCGCGGTGGACCGCACGAAGGTCCAGTTCCTGCCGTTCGTCTGGGACCCATCCAAGCTCGACCGGGGCGCGGGGGCAGCACTCGATCGGGTGGAGCGGGAGGACGAATCGGTGGTGGAGAGCGTCCAGAAGGGCGTTCGGTCCAGGCTTTATGACCGCGGGCGCTACTCGCCCACGCGAGAGCAAGGGGTCCACCACTTCCATCAGCTCCTCATGGAATCGATGGCCGACGACGGGGCGACAGGCTAGGCTTCCAACGCTTTTCTCCCTCCCTCTGTCGAAACGAATACCTTTCGGATCTCGTACCAAAGAGGCGAGCGTTCCCCCCAGGCGCGTTCCCCCGATCTCGAGCCCGTTTTCGCCAAGGAGTCGATCTCTATGCGGCACAAACGAGTTTCCGGCCTTCTCGGCCTTGCCGTGACGCTCCTTCTCGCGCCGACCGCCTATGCCCTCGAAGGCTTCGATCCGGCCACGCCGGGCGCGGCGGACACGGACAGCTCGGACGGCCGCAGGGCCGCGACGCCCACGATCTCGGCCCACCGCCTGAACGGCAGCGGCAATGTCAATCTGGACGGCAAGCTCGACGAGCCTGCCTGGAAGGACGTTCCCGCCGCGCGCGGATTCCGCCAGTGGGATCCGGACCGCGGAGCCGAGCCATCGGAGCAGACGGTGTTCAAGGTGGTTTACGACGAGGACGCGGTCTACTTCGGGATCGCCTGCCTCGAGAAGGATCCGTCGAAGATCGTCGCCAAGCTCTCACGACGCGACCGCGACGCGGGCTGCGACCTCGTCAGCCTCTACATCGACCCGTATCACGACCACACGACGGGCTACAACTTCAAGGTCAGCGCCACCGGCGTGCAGCAGGATTCGTACATCTTCAACGACGGCGACACCGACGTGGACTGGGACGCGGTGTGGCAGGCCGAGACCTCGCGCGACGAGCACGGCTGGTATGCCGAGATCCGGGTTCCGTTCTCGGCGATCAAGTACCGGACCGAGCCGGTGATGACGTGGGGCATCCAGGTCGTCCGGCACATGCAGAGTCGCGGCGAGGACACCGCCTGGGTGATCTGGGACCGCAAGGAGCATGGCCTCGTGAGCCGCTTCGGCAACCTGACCGGTCTCGCTAGCGTGCATGCCGCGCGCCAGATCGAGCTCTTGCCCTACTTCGTCCAGAGCGCGACCGATCCGAGCATCCAGGGGTCCGGTGATGACGTGCACGGGTTCCGCAACGTGGGGGCGGATCTCCGGTACGGCATCACCCCGGACCTCTCGCTCAACGCAACCGTGCAGCCCGACTTCGGCCAGGTCGAGGCGGATCCGGCCGTGCTCAATCTCTCGCCGTTCGAGACGTTCTACGACGAGAAGCGACCCTTCTTCATCGAGGGGAGCCGCTTCTTCCAGCACCCCGACTTCAATCTCTTCTACTCGCGCCGCATCGGGACGGGGGACGAGAATTCGCGGATCCGGTACGCGGCCAAGCTCACCGGCAAGAGCTTCGGCGGCGTCTCGGTTGCCGCCCTCGCCGCGTCCACGGACATCACCCAGGAAGGCCAGGCCCACAACCTGTTCAAGAATGGGGACCAGCTCACGCGCTACTTCGTGGGGCGCTTTGGCAAGGAGTTCGACGGCGGGCGGGACCGTTTCAACCTCATGCAGACCGCGGTGCTCCGCACGGGCAGCCGCGACCTCTACGGCGACCTGGGATCGCGGGAGGCGTACACCAGCGGATTCGACTTCGATCTCAACTCGAAGAACCGCCAGTTCAACATGCAGGGCTCCGTCGTGGGCTCGATCATCGACCCGGAGACCTCCGCGTCCGATCCCGCGATCACCGGCGCGCCCACCTACGGCACCGGCGGGGCGCTCGACATCCGGAAGCGCGGTGGAAAGCTCCAGGGGGGCATCAGCGGGCGCTGGGAGTCGGACAAGCTCCAGATCAACGACATGGGCTTCCTCGAGTCGCCCGACGAGATCAACACGAGCATCTATGTCCACAAGCCGTACAACCCCGAGGGAAAGAGCAAGACCTGGAACCGAGGCCAGTTCGATTTGAACGCGAACCGGAGCTGGATCTACGCGCCGCGCACCGGCTACGACGTGAACACGGGGCTGCCCGCGTGGTCGTACGGCGCCGCGCATCCGCAGTACTCGCACGTCGAGACGAGCACGTGGATGCAGTTCCGGAACTATCGCGAGTGGTGGATGGGGCTCGCGTACAACGGGGAGGGAACGCACCGGTACGAAACCCGGGGCGGCCCGCTGATTCGGGAGCCCCACACGTACGGCGGCTGGATGGGCGTCTCGAGCGACACCCGGAAGAACTTCGTCCTGACGCTCGAGGGGAACTACTTCGTCGACACGTCGAAGAACATCGGGAACCACTACACGGGCACCGTGAAGTGGAACCAGTCGAGCTCGGTCAACCACTCGGTCTCGCTGAATTTCGACCGGCGGATCGACGACACCCAGTGGCTCGCGAACGTGCATTCGTCCGACTATCCGAACGCGCGCGGGATCGGAGGGGTGAGCTACATCTACGGGGACATCAACCAGCAGACCTTCGACATCACGCTCCGGTCGAACGTCCTCTTCAGCCGGAACCAGTCGCTGGAGATCTACGCGCAGCCCTTCATCACGACCGGCGACTACACGCGGGTTCGCGAGCTGATCCATCCGGACAGCTACGACTTCCTGCCGTTCGTGGACCCCGTGAACGTGAACGCTGGCCAGCCCGGCTACACGGTCAACGACTGGGACTTCAGCTACGCGGCGGTCAACCTGAACGTGGTGTACCGCTGGGAGTACCGGCCGGGGAGCACGTTCTACCTGGTGTGGACCCAGAGCCGCCAGACCTACGAAGACCGGTACACCATGGGCAACGCCCACTTCAGCCCCGACATCGGCGGCGGGCAGGCGTTCCGGAACGAGCCCGAGAACCGGGTCCTCGCCAAGATCACGTACTGGATCGCGATCTGACGTATACTTCGCCGCGCTCATGCGGCGCCTTTGGATCGGAGTCTTTCGCGGCTTAGAATCCCAGGCTGTACCACGCTCGGAGCGGTGAGCTGAGCGAGCCCACGCTGTCCGCCTGGCTTCCCAAGTCCGTTCTCTGCCTTCGCGGCTATACGAGCCGCGACTTCCTCCACGACCTCATCGCCGGCCTCACCGTGGGGCTCGTGGCGCTTCCTCTGGCCATGGCGTTCGCCATCTCCTCGGGCGTGCCACCGCAAGCCGGCATCTATTGCGCCATCGTCGCGGGATTCCTGATTTCCGCGCTCGGCGGATCGAAGACCCAGATCGGCGGCCCCACCGGAGCGTTCGTCGTCGTGGTGTCCGGGATCATCCTGCACCACGGTATCGACGGGCTCTTCATGTGCACGCTCATGGCGGGCGTCATGCTGATCATCCTCGGCGCGACCGGATTGGGCACGGCTGTCGACTACATCCCGCGTCCCGTGGTGGTCGGCTTCACCAACGGCATCGCCGTGGTCATCGCGAGCACGCAGATCCGCGATTTCCTCGGCCTCCGCATCGCGCACTCCTCGGGGGCGTTCCTCCCCCGAATGGGTGAGCTCGTGGCCGCATTCCCGACGATCTCGGCTCCGGCCGCGATCCTCGGCGCGGCCGCGCTGGCGACGATGATCCTGTTCGCCACGTTATGGAAGAAGGTGCCGGGGGCGATCGTCGTGCTCGTGGGATCGACGCTCGCCATCGCGCTCTTCAGGTTGCCCGTCGAGACGATCGGCTCGCGATTCGGCGGCATCCCGAGCGGCCTCCCGCATGTCGTGATCCCCGTGTTCCGCCCCGAGCTCCTCGGCTCGCTCCTGCCCTCGGCCATCACGGTCGCGCTCCTCGGGGCCATCGAATCGCTCATGTCCGCCATGGTCTCGGATCGGATGACGGGCGATCGCCACAATCCGAACGTCGAGCTGATAGCCCAGGGGATCGCCAACGTCGCCTCGCCGCTCGTGGGCGGGCTTCCGGCCACGGGCGCGATCGCGCGCACCGCTACCAACATCCGCTCGGGCGCGCGCTCGCCGGTGGCGGGCATGGTGCACGCGGTGACGCTCCTCCTCATCCTCCTCTTGGCGGCTCCCCTCGCGCGCTTCGTCCCGCTGCCCGCGCTCGCGGCGATCCTCCTCATGGTCGCCTACAACATGGGCGACTGGGGTGAGATCCCGGAGCTGCTCCGGCTCGGCAAGTCCGACATCAGCGTCTGGCTGATCACATTCGCGCTCACGGTGTTCGCGGACCTCACGGCCGCGGTCGAGGTGGGGATGATCCTCGCAGCGCTTCTCTTCATCCGGAAGGTGTCCGTGACCACGAGCGTCGAGGAGATCACCGAAGCCCACGTCGAGGAGGAACGGCAGCATCGAATCCTGGATCGCGACATCCCGGAGGACGTGACCGTCCTCCGCATACGCGGCCCCTTCCTCTTCGGAGCCACCGAGAAGCTGGCCGATCTCGCGGCCGAAACCGCTCCCACGCCGATCGTGATCCTCCGCCTTCGCGACATGACCGCCATCGACGCGACGGGCCTCACCGCGATCGAGGACCTCGCGGACTTCCTGCGCGCGCGGGGCACGACGCTCCTCCTCTGCGGCGCGCGAGAGCAACCGGCACTGCTCATGCGAAAGGCGGGATTCGAGCGTCATATCGGAGCGCGGAACCTCTGTCCCGACATCGAAGGCGCCCTGGCCCGGGCCGGGGAGATCCGCCGCCAGTCGGAGCGGGCGACCCCGTAGCCCTGTAGCCGCGCGCCGATCAACATCCTGCGGCGATCTGCCGATGATTCGAGCGCGCAGAATCGTGCCGAGATACGGGCCCCGGGGTCGATCGATGGAACGTGGGACGAAGGGATTCACCCTGATCGAGCTGTCGGTCGCGCTGCTCGTCGTCGCGATCGTGGGCGCGATCTCGATCACGGGTTATGTCAGCATCGTGCGCAGCACGCATGCCATGCAGGCGGTGGGCGATCTGTACGCCGTGCGGGCCGCGGCCTACATGAATTACGGGGACACATCGAAGTGGCCCGCCGACCTCTCCCCCGGAATTCCTCCGGCGGAGCTCGCCTCGCGTCTACCGGCGGGCTTCGAGTTCGTCCGGCGGGACTACCGTCTCGATTGGGACAACTGGATCGGCCAGCCCTTCGCCCCCGGTGACCCGCGGTCGACGGTCGTGGTCGGAGTCTCGGTCGTCTCGAACGACCCCAAGCTCCTCGATACCATCCAGTCGCTGATGACCCGCACCTACGTGGTGCGCACGAGCCCCACCAAGGCGACGCTCCGGATCATCGGCCCCGGCGGGCTCTAGTCCGCCTCCGCGGCCACGCGGCTCGGGAGACCGATCACCTCGAGAATCTTCTGGAAGCGCCACTCCTCTCGGATGGAATCGAAGAGGGGCTCGACGGCGAGGAGGATCAGCCAGGTGTTGCGTTCCTCGCACGCCTGCTCGAGGAGCTCGAACGCCTCGGCGCGGTCGCCGAGGCCGACGTGCACGATCGCGCGGGAGAGCGGCGGCACGTACCGAGCCTGCGAGTGGCGGTCCAGCTCTTCGAGCACGCGCCGCGCATCCTTGGTTCGTCCCGAGACACCGTAGGCGAACCCGAGCCCCGCATACATTTCCGTCAGGCCCCCGGCGATCGACACTCCGCGCTCGAAGGCGGCGATGGCCTCGTCGTATCGGCCGAGCTGCGTGAGCGCGAGCCCCAAGAAGAGATACGACTGCGGAATCGGATTCATCTGGAGATCGCGCCGGCACCGTTGGACGGCCTGGTCGTAGTCTTTGGCCTCGTAATGGATCCAGGCGGCGATGGCCGAGATGATGGGGCTCAGTGGATCCAGCTCCTGCGCGCGCCGGGCCTCCGCGATCGCCTCGCCGTGCCGCCCCAGGGCGGAGAGGAAGTTGCCGTACCAGGCATGGCCCTGGGCGTAGCTCGGGTTGAGCTCGATGGCGCGGCGAAATCCGTGCTCCGCCTGATCCCACTTCCAGTCGTAGAGGTACTCCGCGAACGCGAGGGCGATATGCGCCTCGGCCAGAACGGGATCCAGATCCAAGGCCTTGAGCGCCGCCTCCTTCGCTTTCGGATAGACATCGCGGGGCGCGAGCACGCTCCAGTTCCCGAGGATGGTGTAGCAATCGGCCAGTCCCGCGAATCCCAGGGCGAAATCCGGCGACCTGGCCACCACCGACTCGAAGCAACGGATCGCGGCCCTGAGCCCGTCGAGGTCGCGCCGGTTCCATTGCTGGCGGCCGATCATGTAGAGCTTCAGCGCTTCCGGATCGACCGCGGGCGAGCGCATGGCGAAGGCCGATTCGCTCGGCTTCATCTGGAGCTCGATCTCGCGCGCGACCGAGCGCGCGATGTCGCTCTGGAGCGTGAAGAGATCCACCAGCCGGCGGTCGTATGTTTCCGCCCAGATCGATTCCTCGGGCGCCGCGCGCACCAGCCGAACGCTCGTGCGGACGCGATCCCCCACCTTCTGGACCGTCCCTTCGAGCACCCCGTCGACGTCCAGCTCGCGGGCGATCTCGGGAATGGGCTTGGTCGTGCGCTTGTAGCGCATCACGGAGATCCGGCCCCGAATGCTCAAACCCTTGAGCTTTCCGAGGGCGATGATGATGGCCTCGGTGATCCCATCCGCAAAATAGTCTCCGTCCACTTCCACCGAGAGATCGTCGAACGGCAGCACCGCCAGTTTGCGAATGGGCGGAAGAGAGGACGCGGGGAACGTCGCGGCGCCACCCGTACGGATCAGCTCCCGGATCTCCTTGAGCGCGGAGGACGCGTCCTGGGCGGTCGGGTGCCTGAGGTCCGGCTCCTTCTCGAGAGCGCGAAGGACCAGACGTTCGAAGGAAGGTGAGACCGCTGGGTTGAGCGCGCGCACCGGAGCGGGCGGCTCGTAGGCGATCGCATAGATGAGACGCGGCAGATCCTCGTGGATGAACGGGCGCTGGCGGGTCGCCATCTGATAGAGCACCACCCCGAGAGCGTAGAGGTCGGTGCGGGCGTCGCACTCGCCGCGGATCTGCTCCGGCGCCATGTAGGGGACGGTGCCCACGACCCTGTCCGACTCGGTGATGGACCGCTGGCCGGTGACCGTGGATCCCGGCAGCTGCTTCGCGAGACCGAAGTCGACGATCTTGACCCAGCTCCCATTCAGCAGGCGGATGTTCTGCGGCTTGAGATCCCGGTGGATCACCCCCGCCTGGTGAGCCGCCCCGAGTCCTTCCGCGATCTGAATACCCAGGTCGAGGATATCCCCCTCGGCCATCGCGCTGGACCGGATACGGTCCGCGAGCGTGATTCCGGGGATGTACTCCATGGCGATGAACTGAGGGCGATGATCCTCCGCGAATTCGTAAATCACCGCCACGTTGGGATGGTTCACACGCGAGAGCGCGTAGGCCTCGAGCCGGAAGCGCTCGCGGGCCGAGTCGCCCCACTTGCCGCCCAGCGGCACCTTGAGCACCACGTCCCGCTTGAGGAGCAGATCCCAGGCTCGGTAAATGGTGGCCTGGCCGCCCCCGTCCAGCTTCTCGAGGATCTTGTAGTGCGAGATCTTCTTCCCGGGCTCGAATTCCAAAGTGGTCGCCTCCGGGGGTAGGTCAGGTGGGGAGGGCGGCAAGCGTACCGCGTCCGCCTGGGTAGGTCTACGGGGTGCTAGGAGAGGAGCGGAACGATCCGGGCGCTCGCGCGTCCGCCGTCCACGGTCAGGATCGCGACCGTCACCGGCAGGTGGAACCGCCTCGGGCCGGCGCTCCCTGGGTTCAGATGGAGAACCCCGTCCACCTCCTCTACACGCGGCTCGTGCGTGTGGCCGCTGATCACCACGTCGGTTCCGGGCGGCGGCTCCATGTTCCGCCGATCGTTGCCGTGGTGGACGTAGATCGCGATGTCCCCCGCGCGGAGCATCGCCGTCTTGGGGAGGAGCGACGCGAGGTCGCCGTCCACGTTCCCGCGCACCGCGGTGAGCGGAGCGATCGCGCGGAGCACGTCGAGAATCTTCGCGTCGCCGACGTCGCCCGCATGGACGATCTGCTCGGAGCCGCGGAGCGCGTCAATGGCCTCGGGGCGGAGGAGACCGTGCGTGTCCGAGAGGACCCCGATCCGCATGGCCTAGTAGGTGAAGCCGCCCTTGAAGTAGAAGCGATTGTCCTCGCCCGACGTCGCGTAGCCCATCGAGAGGGTGCCGCGGTCGCCAAGGAACGAGAGCCAGCCGCCACCGCCGCCACCACCGTGCCAGATGTCCGAATCCTCATCGCCGTACCAGACGCGTCCGCCGTCGGCAAAGGCGAGGAGCCCCACATTGGACGGCAGGAGGATCGTCGCGCTGAAGAGTCGGAGCCGCGCTTCGGCGTTTCCCCAGAGGGACGCGTCCCCCTGGAAGCGCGCGACCGCGAAGGGGCGCAGCGTGTAGTCGGGCTCGCCGAACGTTCCCTCGCCCACCGAGCCGCCGCCGATCTTCGCGGATTCGTAGAAGGGATACTGACCCCAGAGCTTCTTTCCACCTCCGCGGAGCGCGAGCGTGAAGCTCCGGCCGGCCGATAGGTACGTGTTCACGTTGCCGTTCACCTCGCCGAACGCCTCGTCCGCGTCGAGCGCCTTCGGGTAGACGGTGCCCCGGGCGGCGACCACGAGACCGTTCCGCGGAAACGCGGGATTGTCGCGGGTGTCGAACACAGCCTCGGTGTGCGCTCCCAGCGTCGCGAAGTTGCCGTACCCGTACGGCTGGCTCAGGAAGACGAAGGACGAGTCTTCTTCGGCCTCGTCCTTGCGAACCTTGTTCTGCTTGAACAGCGGGCCGATCTGGAATGTGGAGTGGCGCCCGATCGGCGCGTTGTAGCTGGGGTACGCGAGGAACTGGATCGCGCGCACGCGGCTTCGGTTCCCTTCCAGGCTCGCGGTCCCGTTGCCGAGTCCGTAGAAGCGGAGCACGTCGACGCCGGACGCGTAGGCGCGGAACGACCAGAAGTCGTGCCGGTTCTCCCGGCGGAATTCGCCTGTGTACTCGGCTTTTCCGCTGTTGCTGCCGAACGCCCACCCGCCGCTCAGCACGTGGCGCGTGCCGTACGGGTTCTTGCGGAACGCGTAGGAGCGGTGGTCGAAGGAGAGGCCGACGAAGAAACCCAGATCGGGGCCGTAGCTCAGGAGCGGCGCCTTGTACGTCCTCGAGCCCCAGTCGCGCGCCGGCATCCAGGGCGCTGTCGCGGGCGCAGGCGGCGGGACGTACACGCGGCTGTCATACGCGGCGCCGTCGACTTCGTTCCGTCCCTCCGAGTCCGACAGCTTCGCTGGTCCCGAGCCGCGCGCTTCCAGCCGGTCGTCCCCGGCGCCGCCCACGACGCGGAGCGGAATTCCACCGTCCGGACCGGACACCGTCACCTTGTCGTCACCGGCGAGACAGTAGAGCCGGACCTCGCTGGTCTCGCCACGATGGAAGACGCGGTGGAACGAGGGCTCGGCCGCAGGTACGAGCGGATCTCCAGGCGGATCGGCAGCCGGCGCCGTCATGGGGCGCACGGTGACATCGAGATCTCCATTGGATTGCCGGACCGCGACGACCTGCTCGGGCTCGCTCGTGAGCGTCACGTCGACCTTGTCCGCGAGATGCTCGTAGAAGCGCTTGGCGGCGTGCGGGAGCCGGTCGCGGCGGCCCTTGAGGTCCGACGTGAGCTTTGGGCCGTCGATGGCGCGCCACGGCTCCGGCATGGTCGCGACCGCGCGTTCGATCGCCTCGTTCGTGAGCCTCGCCTGGAGCGCCCCCGCGGCTCGATCCACCTGGTCGCGCGTGATTCCGCTCAAGAGCTGGCGATCCTGATCGCGGCTGTTCCACATGAGTCCGATCACGCTGCTGTAGCTGTCGCCGTACTTCTGGAACCGCTGCTCGCGCGTGCGCCGACCGACTCCCAGGAACAGCCCCTCGTAACGCGAGAACGCCTGATCGCGATCCTCGGGAACGGGATGCCACTTCGCATCTCCTTCGAAGCGCGCCCAGCGCCACTGCCGGCGGTGGCGATCCCAGTCGCCGATCACGAGATCGAAGAGGCGGGCGGTCAGGAATTCATCCAGGTCGATGTGCGTCCTAGGATCCGCCTCGAGCCGGCGATAGATCTCCTTGTAGTCCACGATCTCTCGAAGGCCGAAGGTGCCGGAACGATCGCCCGCCGGTGCCGTCGGATACTCGCCGAAGAATCCGACCGCCCCCTTGAACTCGTCACGGAATTCGCCGAGCGCGGCGTCGTCCGGGAGCGCGACGAGCGTCCATTCCTGCGTGCGAATCCCCGCCGCCTTCGCCAGGCTCCCCGCGATCAGCTCCCCCGCGGGGTGCTGCGCCGCCATCTGATCCTTGAGGATGCTCTCGACGATCGTGCCTCGCAGCCCCTCGTCGATGAGCCCCGAGACGTCCTTCGCAATGCCGCGGAAGGTGTAGCTCCGACCGTCGCCGCCCGCGAGCGCAAGCGCCTGGGTCTGGCGGCCTCCGACGCGCCGCACGGGACGGAGCCCGCCCGCTTCGCGGCTCAGGTCGAGCACAGGGACGCGAATCGGCGTGGTCCAGAGCTTCCGGTAGTCGGAGCCGAAGAAGAGTCGATGGACAGCCGAGCGGTCGTAGGATGCGCCCGCGGTCACCGTGATCGAGTCCCGCTCGGATTCGGCCGCGAACGCGATCCCGATTGGCATCACCAGCGCACAGGCTCCGACCACGAGCGAAAGCACGGGTCCCAAGGCTCCGTTCATGGCGGAAGAGTACCCCAAGGGACGCGCGCGTGGCATCGCGGTTATACTGCCTCGCGCATGGGTAAGGCGGCCGGGCATACGGGGGCGGGCCTGCGGCTCTTCGCTCCCGAAAACGCGCTCCAGCTACTCCTCGTCTTCATTCCCATCGCGATCGTCGCCGAGCGGCTCCACTGGGGACCGCTGGCCGTATTCGGGTGCGCCGGACTCGCGATCGTTCCGCTCGCCGGCCTCATGGGGCGCGCCACCGAGGAGCTCGCGGCCAGGCTCGGCGCGGGAATCGGCGGCCTCCTCAACGCCACCTTCGGAAACGCGGCCGAGCTGATCATCGCCTTTGCCGCGCTCGAGCGCGGGCTCTACGGCGTCGTGAAGGCATCCCTCACCGGCTCCATCATCGGGAACGTCCTCCTCGTTCTCGGCGCGGCCATCTTCGCGGGCGGCATGAAGCGCGACTCCCAGAAGTTCGACCGATCGGCCGCCGCCGTGAACTCGACCCTCCTCGCTCTCGCCGCGATCGGACTCGTCGTTCCCGCGATCTTCCACCCGATCGCGATGAACGCGGTTGCCACGAGCCGCGTGTCGCCGGAAGACGAGCGCATTCTCGAGAGCGGGCTCTCGCTCGAGATCGCCGCGGTTCTCTTCGCCTCGTACCTGGCCTATCTCCTCTTCAGCCTCCGCACGCACAAGCACCTCTACAAAGGCGAGGGAGGGCACGAACGCGGGCCGACGGTGCCCGTCTGGCGCTCGGTGGCGCTGCTCCTCGTCGCCACCGCGCTGGTCGCGTGGATGAGCGAGATCCTGGTCGGCGCGGTGGAGGCCGCATCGCACGCGCTCGGCCTCACGGAGATCTTCGTCGGCGTGATCGTGGTCGCGGTCATCGGAAACGCGGCCGAGCACTCGACCGCGGTGCTCGTGGCCATGCGCAACCAGATGGATCTCGCGCTCCAGATCGCGACCGGGTCGAGCATCCAGATCGCGCTCTTCGTCGCCCCGGTCCTCGTCTTCGCGTCCCACTTCATGAAGCACGGACCGATGGACCTGCGCTTCACGCCGTTCGAGGTGCTCTCGGTTCTCCTGGCGACCGCGGTGGTGAATCTGGTGTCGCAGGACGGAGAATCGAACTGGCTGGAGGGGGCGCTGATGGTGGCGGTCTACCTGATCCTGGGGATGGCCTTCTACTTCCTGCCGTAGGCGCGGGCGCGCCTCACGGAATTACGTCCAGCTTCGGTGCTGGACGAGGCGAAAGGGCTCGAGCTCCGGCGCGATCTCGCGACGCCACTTGTAGTCGCGCACCACCACCGGCACGCCTTCCTCGATCGTCTTGTAGTGCGGGGTCCAGCCCAGGCGCTCGCGCGCGCGCGTGGAATCCACCTTGGGGCAGGTGACCATCGCCTCGAGGCCCCACTCCCCCATGATCGGGATGAGATCTTCCTCGGGCACGGCAACCGGCGCCGGCGCACCCATCTCGCGCGCCACGAGCCGAGTGAACGCGCCGTGCGTGCTCGGCCTGTCGTCTCCAATCAGGTAATCGTCGCCGTCCACGCCATGCTCGATCGCGAGCCGGTAGGCGCGTCCGACGTCGCTGCCCTCGACGTAGTGCATCGTCTGGTTTCCCTCGCCGACCATCCGCGATTCGCCGCGGCTCATCGGCTCGAGCAGCGACTTCTCGAACCATCCGCCCGGTCCGTAGACATAGGCGGGGCACATCACGATCGCCTTGAGCCCCTTCTTCCGCTGCTCCTGGACGGTGCGATAGATCCGGCGCTGCCGGATGCCGTAGCCCTTGCCTTCGGAGTAGCCGCTCGACTCCGTGACCCAGCCGTCCTTGTTGGGCTCGAAGACGAGCGCGCTCGAGGTGACGATCAGGCGCTTCTTCTTCTTCCGGACCGCCGTGGCGATGCCTCCGAGAATGGCCGCCAGCTCCTCGGCCTCCCGCACGGCGTACGCGCGGTCCTTGGGGCCCTTGGGGGCGGGCGGAATGGCCGCGTGGATCACGACGTCCGCGCGTGTGATCGCCGCGTCCCATCGCGAGGGATCCCGGATGTCGCCCTGGATGGGGACCACCGCGTACGGGAGCCGCGCGGACTGGTCCGAGCTCCGGACGATGCCGAGCACGCGGTAGCCGTTCTGAACCAGCTCGCGGCAGACGACGCGGCCGATGGCGCCGGTCGGCCCCGTCACGAGCGCGGCGGGGGCATGGCCGGCCACCGGATCGTAGAGGGGCTTCAGGGGCTCGGGGTTGTTCTTGTCGTGCTCGGACATGGCCGGGCAGTGTACCGCGCCTTAGCGGACGGCTCAAGTACGGCTGCCGCGGGCGGTTCGTCCCGATCCGGTCGCATGCCACCTTCGGCTACCTTGGCGGGACCCACGAGCCCCTCTACCCTCAATGTGTGGACCAGCCCCCTCTTGGGGGGCTTGCATCGACCTTGGCTCAGCAGCGGCCCATTTCCTAGCGAGAGCACGTGCCCCTTCATCGCGCCTTGCCGCGACTCGTCGCGATCCTGATCCTCCTCGCGATCCCCCGCCCTTCCCGTTCCGACGAGATCACGCTGCCGGCCGTTCAGGACAACGTCATCTACTCGGAATCCAACCTGAGCTACGGGGCCGGAACCTGCCTCCAGGTGGGGCGCCCCACCATCTCCACGGAGCGCCAGCCGCTCATCCGGCGGTCGCTCCTTCGATTCGACCTCTCCGCCATTCCTCCAGGGAGCCGGATCGTCTCCGCGCGACTCAATCTGTTCCGATTCCTACCCGGAGGTCCCGGCGATCGCCTGTACCTGCACCGGCTGAACCAGGATTGGGGCGAGGGCGACGAGGGAGCGGGCGATGAATGCACCGCCCGCCCCAAGCAGTGGGGCCGACCGCCGACCGAGATGGCGTCGACCTGGAATTACCGGTTCTTCGGAGCGAAGACCGTCTGGTCGACGGAGTCGGGCGCTCCGTTGCGTGGCGGGAATTTCGAGACCGCGTTCAGCGACTCCGGATCCTTCCCGGGGTGGATGCAGGTCGTCGTCCTGGAAGGCAGCGGGATCACGCGGGACGTGACCGGATGGGTAGAGGATCGGTCGTCGAATCACGGCTGGATCATGCGCGGCGACGAAACCCAGGGAGGCACGGGAGCGCGATACGCGAGCCGCCAGCATCCCGATCCCACGCTCCGCCCCACGTTGACGGTCCTCTTCACC
>DATJGP010000178.1:0-17132 GCA_035494915.1 Candidatus Eiseniibacteriota bacterium
CCGAAAAAGTCCTCGACGTCACCCGTCAGGCGGAAGCCATGGCGCGCATAGAATCGCTGCGCGCGGGCCAAAGGCCGTGTCGTATGCAGATTCACGCGGCGGCATCCGGCGCGCCTCAGCTCGTCTTCGGCCGCTTCGATCAAAGCATCGGCAATGCCAAGACCTTGCCAGCCCGGGTCCACCGCCATGCCGCGTAGGTGTCCCAGTCCGCGGCCCACATCCTGGCACGCGATCGTTCCGACGATAACTCCGTCCGGCGCGGTCGCGACGAACAGCGTCATGTCCCGGAGCCGCTCTTCGATCCCGGCGGGCGAGGGCACCGTGTCGCCGAACGCCCCTTCGGTGTACTGGGGCCGGTAGGGGTCGAAAGCGGCTAGGAGGCACCGGTGGATCGCCGGCGCGTCCGCATGTTCCGCACGCCGGATCGCGAAGTTGTGCATCCGGGCAGCGGCTCAGGACTCTCGTGGAGGAGTCAGCGGGAGCTTTGTGCGCCCGACCCAACGCGGGGCGTCCGAGTGCGTCGCCTGGCGAATGAGAAGGTTGAGCTGCGCGGTGTGATGCTGGACGTGGCGCATCTGGTAGAGCTGGAACTCGAGCTCGTTCAGCTCCTTGCGAAACGGTGAATGCGAGACGGCCTTCTCGTCGGTCATCCCCGCGATCTTCGAGCGAACTTTCTGGCGCCCATGCTCGAGGAAGCGCCGCATCTCCTCCTTCGAGTACACGCGATCTGGGAACACGCCGGCCGGATCCAGCTCGCTGAGCGTGAACGGCGGCGGAGGGGCGTAGCCTTCGGGACTCTCCGACTCGTAGTAATCGAGGAAGAACAGCGTGTGGTACACGAGGTACCAGAATTCCTGAAAGCCTGGGCGGTCGCCCCAGAGATCCTCGGGGCACGCGTCGATCGCGGCCTCCATCGAGTCGATGGCGGCGCCGAACTGCCCCCACACCACGTCCTTCCAGTCCAGTCGCGCGGTCACTTCCAGATCCCGAGCATCCGCCGGAGCGCGATCAGCTGGCCCACGTGGTACGCGTTGTGGTCGGCGACGAGGAGCGCTTCGCGGAGATAGGTTTGTCCGGAGCCGTGCGGGATCGGCGCGAAGAGGTCTCGCTTCGGGTCCTGGACCAGCGCCACCACGTCGCTCCGGTCCTTGCGGAAGGCGGCGATGCTCTCGTCCCACGCCTTGTCGTATGGCGGTGCGACGCTCTTCGGCCAGTAGTCGTCGGGGAAGGTGCCTTCCTCGTAATCGGAGTTGCGACAGAAATCGAGGATGTCTTCCTGGGCAAGCCGGAGGTGCTCGAGGAGCTGCCAGGCGGAGTGCGGAAATCCGTCGGGAACGACACCGCGTGACGCCGGCGAGATGCCGTCGACGGCGGTGTCGAAGCCGCTGTGCGCGTCTTCCCAGAGGATGAGCTTCGCCACGTGATCGCGAAGCGCGGCGTCATGGTCCATGCCTCACTCTAGCCTCGCCTGGAACGCCGGGTCAACGAGCCTGGAGCGCTTGGAAACGAGCGCTCCCGCTCGCGGACGAACGGCGCTATCATCCGGCCGCGCCATCGCCCACCCGCCTTGCCGGAGGTCCATTCCCATGCCTCGCCTCGCCTTCGCTACCCTTCTTGCCATGTCCGTACTCGTCCTCACCGCGGCACCGGGCCTCGCCGGGTCGTCCGAAGATCTCGCCAAGCTCTGCGACAAGTACTGGCAGGGCTACCTGGAGGCGAACCCGACCGCCGCCACCGGTCTCGGAGACAAGCGATACGACGACCGGCTCGACGACATCAGCCCCACGGGCATCGCGAAGGAGCGAAAGCGGCTCGAGGGGGTGGCGACGGCCGCGCGCGCGATCAAGCCGGAGAAGCTGTCCCAGGCGGATCGCCTGACGCGGGCGGCGCTGATCGAGGAGGTGGAGGACCAGCTCGCGTGGTATGGCTGCGGATTCGAGCAGTGGGTGGTCGATCCTCTCGGCGGACCGCAGGTCCAGCTGATGAACATCCCCGACTACACGACCATCGACACGCCGAAGGACGCGGCAGCGTACGTGAAGCGCGTGCGCGCGATGGGACCGTATCTCAACGAGCACGTGGCCAACCTTCGCGACGGACTCTCCCTGCGCAAGACGGCGTCCGTCGACGCGGTGCTGAAGACGATCGACGAGCTGACGCAGCTCACCTCCGCGCCCACCGAGAGCCTCGCCGTCTGGAAGCCGTCGCAGGCCAAGCACGACGGCTGGCTTCCGGCCGACCGCGACCGCTTCGCGACGGATCTGCGCGACGCCATCGAGTCCTCGCTTCGACCCGGGCTCGTGCGGTATCGCGACATGCTCGAGAGCGAGGTCCTCCCCGCCGCGCGTCCTCCCGAGAAGGCGGGACTCGCCGCGCTGCCGGGCGGCCTCGAGTGCTACAAGAAGATGATTCGCATGCACACGTCCCTCGATCTCGACCCGGCGCAGGTACACCAGATGGGGCTCGACGCGGTCGCCGTGTTCCGCCGCGATCTCGCGGCGCTGGGGCAGAAGGTGTTCGGCACCTCCGATATCGCGGAGATCCAGCGCCGTCTGCGCGGGGATCCGGCCATGCACTTCAAGACCGGCGCGGAGATCGAGGCCAAAGCGCGGGAGTCGCTCGCGAGGGCGCAGGCGGCGGTGCCGCAGTGGTTCGGTCGAATCCAGCCCAAGGCGCCTTGCGAGGTGCGCGTGATGGGCATGCACGAAGCGCCCCACTCGACCATCGCGTACTACCGCCATCCCTCCGATGACGGAAAACGCCCCGGGACGTACATGATCAACACCTACCTACCCGAGACACGGCCCCGGTACGAGGCCGAGGCGCTCGCGTTCCACGAGTCGGTCCCTGGCCATCATCTGCAGATCGCGGTCGCGCAGGAATTGAAGAACGTCCCCGAGTTCCGGAAGCACCAGGGTGTCACCGCGTTCGTCGAGGGCTGGGGTCTGTACGCGGAGCGGCTCGCGGACGAGATGGGGCTCTACACGAGCGACGTGGATCGGATCGGGATGCTCTCGTTCGACGCATGGCGCGCCTGCCGTCTCGTCGTGGATACCGGAATTCACGCCAAGGGCTGGAGCCGGCAGCAGGCGATCGACTACATGACCGACAACTCGATCCTCGCCGAGAACAACATCGAGAACGAAGTGGACCGCTACATCACGTGGCCCGGCCAGGCGCTCGCCTACAAGGTCGGACAGATGGAGATCTTGAAGCTGCGCGACGAGGCCAAAGCGAAGCTCGGAGGCCGCTTCGACATCAAGGCGTTCCACGACGCGGTGCTCGGGAACGGCGCGGTGGCGCTTCCGGTCCTGAGGGAGCAGGTGGAGGCATACATCGCCACGGCCTCGTCGGCGAACTAGCGCCCGGCGGCGCGACTGCGTGCTTCGTTCTCGGCCAGCGCCCGCTCGATCCGCCGGTCGGGGATGAGCCAGATGGCCGCGACCACCGCGTAGATTGCCTGCGCGATGGCGGGATGCACGAAGGCCAGGAAGAGCGCCGCCACATAGAGCACGATCGAGATCTTCCCTTTGAAATCCTCCCCCACGGCGTGGGCCAGCACCGAATTCTCCCCCTCCGATCTCAGGATCGCGCGCAGGAGGATCGTGTAGGCGATGGCCGCCAGGAGGAGCAGTGCGCCGTAGAGCGCGGTGGGGACCGGCGCGAAGTGATTGTCTCCCATCCAGCCCGTGGCGAACGGAACGAGGGAGAGCCAGAAGAGCAGGTGCATGTTCGCCCACAGAATGCTCCCCGTGACGCGATGTGTGACGTGAAGCATGTGGTGGTGATTGTTCCAGTAGATCGCGAGATAGACGAAGCTCAGCACGTAGCTCAGGAACGTGGGGATCAAGGGGACGAGGGACGCGAGATCCTCGCCGTGCGGCACCTTGAGCTCGAGCACCATGATCGTGATGATGATCGCGATCACGCCGTCGCTGAAGGCTTCGAGCCGCCCCTTACCCATTCGCGCGTTCCCGCATCCACGCATCCGCCACGGCGCGTCCCTTCGCGAGGTCGTCCACGACGAGGATGAGCTGATGGTCGTGGTCCGAGTACTGGACCTCGATGTTCACGCCCGCTTCGGCCATCCGCCGCCCGATCTTCCCGAGCTGCCCCGGCTCGCCCTGGCGCAGCCGGAGCACCACCACGTCGTTCACGGCGAGCACGCGGATCTTCGCGGCCTCGAGCGCGCGGCGCGCGGCGTGACCGTCGGCGAAGAGGAAGTGAGCCACGCCGACGCCTCCGGCGAGGAAGACGCCTCCCCCTTCGACGCTCACCCCTGCACGGCCAAGCGCCTCCCCCATCTCCGCGAGGGCGCCGGGCCGGTGGTCGAGCTCGATCGATAGATCGTGCAGAGGGTTACCCGTGGGCCGGGGTGGTCGGAAGGTCGTGGAGCACGGGCGCACTCTACACACGATGAGCGGGGGTGGTCAAAAGCTCGCGACAGCTCCCCCTCGAAGTTCCCTGTTCGTTTCCGCGATTTGGGACGTTCCTAGGGGCGGGGGGGTAGACCACGGCCGCACCCTTCCTGTTCCCACCCTAGACATCAGGATGACTCCAGGAGGGCACCACCCGTGCGCGCCAAACTCCCCGGGTACCCAAGGCGATTCCTCCCCAGGCTGGCACTCCTCGTCCCCCTTCTCGCGGCTCTTTTCCCTCGACCTTCACTCGCAGCTCCCAGCGCCACCACGGTTGCCCTCTCGGAGTCCGCGGCGCTGCGCGCCTCCGGGGTAAGCGACGCCATCCCCGTTCTCGGCCTGATCGCGAACATGACGGTGAGTGTCGGAGCGACCGCGGATCAGGTGATCAGCGCGACGGACGCCGACGGAGACCCGCTCACGTTCGGCAAATCCTTCGGTCCCGCGTTCGTCACGATCACGACGACGGACCCAGGCGCGGGAACCGCGCACGGGAACATCCACGCGGCTCCCGCGGTGTCCGACGCGGGCACGAGCACCATCGGAGTGACCGTGAGCGACGGCACCCTCACCGCCGCCACGTCCATGCAGGTGGACGTGGGAGGGACGGACCTACCGCCTGTTCTCTTGCAGCCCAATGACATGACCGTTCAGGCAGGGAAGATAGCGACGCAGGATCTCTTCGCGACCGACGGCGATGCGGACTTCCTCATCTTCTATCTCAAGGCGGGACCGTCGTTCGCGACGGTCAGCACCGTCGATTCTAGCGCCGGGACCGGTAGCCTCCGCGTCGCTCCGCCGCTCTCGCAAGCGGCGGGAGGTTACTCGGCGACAGTCGGTGTCACGGACCGCACGCTCTCGAGCGAGAAATCGCTCCAGATCACCGTGTCGCCGCGCGCCGAGACCGCTCCCCAGCTGGGGCTCCCGGCGAACGTGACCGTCAACGCCGGCAGCCTCCTGGACGTTGGAGCCACGGCGATCGATGCCGATGGTGATCCACTGACCTTCTCGAAGGCTTCCGGACCCGCATTCGCCACGGTAACGACCGTGAATCCGGGCACCGGACTCGGGACCGGGAACGTCCACCTGGCGCCACAGATCAGCGACGCAGGTGACTGGGCCATCACGGTCCGCGTCTCCGACGGTACGCTCACCGATCAGAAGACACTCTTCGCTCACGTGCCTGGACGGACCAATCATGCCCCGATCCTGAACGCGTTCTTCTCGCCCGTCACGATTCGCGCCCTGAGCGTGGCCAATATCTCGGTGTTCGCTTCGGACCAGGACGGCGACATCGTCTCGGTCGCGATTACATCGGGACCGGCGTTCGCCACGCTCACCCTGCTGGGGCAACAACCGGGCAGCACCCAGGCACAGATCCGGCTCGCTCCAGGCCTGAACGACCTCGGAAACACAGTCGTCCAGGTTCAGGCAACGGACGGTCTCGCGAGCGACTCGAAGAGCTTTGAAGTCGACGTCACCCCCGCGAACCGGTCTCCCGTCCTCGTTCCGCCGCAGAACATGACCATGATCGTCGGATCCATCGCGGAACAGACGGTGCACGCCTCGGATCCCGACGGAGATTTCATCTCGTTCGTCAAGGGAACGGGGCCCTCGTACGTCACGGTGTTCACGTCGCTCTCCAATCCACCCACAGGGATCATCCGACTCACGCCTGGTCAGACGGGCACGGCTTCCGCGAGCGTCATCGCCAAGGATTCCTTCGGGGGCCAGGACGAGGAGTTCTTTCAGATCACGGTCGAAGCGGGGACATTCCCCCCGGCATGCGGCCCCGAGACCTTCAACACGGACTCGCTGCCTTCATCCCCGGCGTACGCCGTCGAAGCCGCGGACCTGGACGGCGACGACATCCCCGACCTGGCGGTCGGCACGATCAATGAGCGCACAATCCAGGTACTCCGCGGGAACGGCTCCGGCGGCTTCGCTCCGGTGGTGACGCTCCCCACCCTCGGCGCACCCTACGACGTAGCGGTCGCCGATCTGAATGGCGATCTCATCCCCGACATCGCTTACACGGACTACGACCGGGGCACCCTCGGCATCTTCTTGGGCTTGGGTTCGGGCACGTTCGGCCCGAGGCAGGACAGGATCCTGTCCGGGTACGCGGGCCGTATGGTGGCCACCGATCTGAATCGGGACGGCAAGACCGACCTGGCCATCACGGTGTCGTACCCGATCTCTGGCGTCACGATCCTCATGAACCAGGGGAACGGAACCTTCGCGCCGCCGAAAGATTTCGCCCTCACCTACGATGTTCAGGATCTGACCGTCGGCGACGTCAACAACGATGGCTGGCCGGATCTGATCGCCGTCTTGTACAACTCCGCCCTCACTCTCATGCAAAACCTAGGGAACGGAACCTTCAGCCTGAAATCCATCCCAGCTCCCACGTTTCCGAGCTTCGCCCGGCTGGCCGATCTCAACGCCGACGGGAACCTCGATCTGATCCTGGAAACGCAGAACAGTAATCTCGAGACCCGTCTCGGAAACGGTGACGGCACGTTCCAGCCCTCACGCCAGTTTCCCTCGCCGTACGGGACTGGCGAGATGGCCATTACGGATTTCAACGGCGACGGGAAACTTGACGTCGCCGTCGGGACCCAAACCGTTGCCTCCGTATTCCTGGGAGACGGAACGGGTCTCTTCGGCCCCAGGACGGAATTGCTGCCGGGAAATCATTGGGCGTACGGACTCGCGACCGCTGACCTCGATCTCGACCTCAGACCCGACCTCGTGGCGGCGCAGTATTCCCCGGCTGGCAACGTGTACCTGTTCCTGAATCGGGGCTGTGCGCCCAGTGGGGACCGTCCGCCGCACGTGATCGCGCCTCGAGTCGCACAGGTGGCGGAGAACGGGACCGTGACCCTCACCGTTACGGCCTCGGACGCGGACGGAGAGCCGATCGCTCAGCTCCGTGCGATCACGACCAGCCTTCCACTCGGAAACAATGCCGCCCTGGTCCCCAATCAGACCAAGACGTCGGGCGTGTTCACATGGACGCCGACGTCGATGGATGCTCGCCCCGATCCTTATCCGGTGATCTTCATCGCTTCGAACGGCTTGAGTGATTCGGCCACCAGTTACATCACCGTGACGAACTCGAACCGAGCACCCGTGGCGACTACCGGCGGGCCCTACACGGCGTTCCAGGACGTGGCCCTTCAGCTCCAGGGCGGCGGGTCGTCCGATCCCGACGGAGACGCGCTCACCTATGCCTGGCTCTTCGGTGACGGCACGAGCGCCAACGGCCCCGCGCCGATGCACACCTACCACGCCATCGGGACGTACGCGGTGGCGCTCACGGTTTCAGACGGGTTCCTGACCGGCCTCGGCACGACCACCGCGAGCGTGCTTGGGATCTTCCCGGCGCGGGCTTTCACGATGAACGGCAACAAGACGATCCGCTTGAATTCCGGGAAGCCCCAATGGTGCCTCGAGATCGAAGCGCTGAACGGGGCCTTTACCAACCAGGCGGTGGACCTGGCTTCCATCCGGATGAAGTCACCTGGAACCGGCTCGGTGAGCGAGATCCCGGCGATCGCGAGCAAGAGCTCCATCGGTGGAGATGGAGACGGCAATGGCGTGGAAGAGGTCGAAGCGTGCTTCGCGAAATCCGATCTCCGGCTCCTCTTCTCGAATCTCCATGGAAGCACACCCACGACGATCACGCTCGAAGGCTCGCTCCTGACCGGGGGCTTCTTCCGTACCACGATGGACGTCGCCGTCCAGGCGGGCAGCGGCGGGAAGCTGGCTGTTTCCCTCTCTCCGAACCCGCTCAACCCGTCCGGCGTGCTCACGCTCAAGCTGGAGCGCTCGGGACCTCTGCGTGTCTCGATCTATGACGTGTCGGGGCGTCTGGTGCGGCGGCTCGTGGACCAGTCAACGGCGGCGGCCGGTTATCACGACCTGTCTGTGGACGGACGGGACGACCAGGGCGTGAAGCTCGCGTCGGGCGTCTATTTCTATCGCATCGAATCGGCCGAGGGCATCGATGGCGGCCGCTTCACGATCCTCAAGTAGGAGCGATGACCATGCGAATCCGAGATCGCCGTCGCTGGGCCCTGGTGCAGGTCGTGGGACTCATGGCGCTGACGCCAATGGTCGCGCCCGGCGTGGCGCAGGCCCGACCGTGGAGCGAGTCCGCGTCGACCCCGCATCGTGCCGCTTCGATCATGGACAATGATCGTTTCCCCATTACCAATCTCGACCTCGTCGTGGCCAACCATGGCTCCTTCGGGTACAACCTCGCCACCGGGGGCGCTGGACTCGTCTATCCGCGAGGTAGCGGCCACACGGCCATCTTCGCCGCGGGGCCCTGGATTGGAGGGAAGGTGGGTGGTGAGCTCCGTCTCGCCATCGGCGATTACGGGCAGGAGTATGTACCCGGCCCCATGGTGGCCGGCGGATATCTGCCCGACTCACCCGACTTCCGTACTTACAAGCTCACGAGAGGCGACACCTCGAGCCCGGACTATGTCGGCTGGCCGGTCGGGCAGGGCGCACCCGTCGACGCTCTCGGCAATCCCGCACTGCTCGGTGACGCCATGTTCTGGAGCGTCTACAACGACGAGGACGCGACACGCCACAACCGCGCGAACACGAATCCGTTGGGTATCGAAGTGCAGCAGTCCACCTTCGGATTCGACACCAACGAGCTCCGGAATATCGTCTTCCTGCGGTTCCACCTACGAAACGCCTCGTCGGATGCACTATCGGATGCGTACTTCACGCTCTGGTCGGATGTCGACCTTGGAGGTTTTTCGGACGACCTCGCCGGCTGCGACCCGGCGCTCGGGCTTGGTTACGTCTACAACCAGACCAACAACGATGCCCAGTACGGCTCCGCGCCACCGGCGGTGGGCTTCCTCCTCCTGCAAGGGCCGATCGTGAATCAAGGCGCCGCGTACGACACCCTCGGGGTCACCGCCTTCCGGACCTCCGCGGGGGTCGACGATCCATTCACCGCATCGGCTCGGTATGCGACGATGCGCGGTCTCATGAACGACGGTTCGCCGATGCACGAGATGGGCAACCCGGGGCTGCCCGTGACGACGTACCAGTTCTCCGGCGATCCCGTGCAGGGGACGGGCTGGCGCGACACCGTGAGCGGTGACAAGCGGATCCTCCTCTCGTCGGGCCCGTTCGCGTTGGCTCCGGGCGAAACGCAGGACGTCTGGGCGGCCCTGGTCGTGGGACAGGGCTCGGACCGCCTCTCGTCCATCGCCGACCTTCGCTCGACCTCGTCGGTTGCACGCGAGGCGTACCGGCGCGGGTTCGTGCTCGCGCTTCAGATCTCCGCGCCAGCACAGCGCACCGTCGACGAGGGACAGGCGCTCGCGTTCGACGTCGGATCGCAGACGCCATTCGGCGAGCACGCATCGCTCCACATGGTCGAAGGCCCTCCCGGAGCGACGTTCCAGGATCACGGCGACGGGACCGGCACGTTCGCGTGGACCCCCGGCTTCGGCGACGCCGGGACCCATGAGGCGAGGTTCGAGGCGGTTCATGGCGATGACGTGAAGTCCGCGACGACCTCCCTCGTGGTAGGAAACGTGAATCGCGGCCCGACAGCGCGGGCGGGAGACGGCTACTCGACGTTCCTCGGCAGGCCGGTCACCCTCGACGCCAGCGCCTCCACGGATCCGGACGGAGACGCCCTCAGCTACCACTGGGATTTCGGCGACGAGACCGAGGGAACCGGAGCCACGCCGCAGCATACGTACGCCTACCGCGGAACGTACGGCGTGACCTTGACCGTGTCGGACGGATCCCTCTCCGACGTTGCCTTCACGTCCGTCGACGTGCTGGACCTACTGAGCGCACGCGCCTTCACGACCGGTGGGAATCGTGCGATCAAGCTGTCCGGAGGGAAGCCCGAGTGGTGCCTCGAGCTGGAGCCTGTCGGGCACTCCTTCACGATCTCGGACCTCGATCTCGCCACGCTCGTCATGCACTCGCCGGGCACCGGCGCCGTGGACGAGATCTCGGCCGTGGGCGGGAAGACGGCGCTCGGGGCGGATCGCGATGGAAATCTCGTTCCGGAGATCACGGCCTGTTTCCGGAGCGACGATCTGGATCAACTCTTTTCGAAGCTTCACGGCACGAGCACCGTGAGCGTCACCCTGGCGGCGACGCTCTTCAATGGCGCCCCCGTTCAGGCGCCGCTCAGCGTCAGCGTGCAGGCCGGAGGCGGGGGGCAGCTCGCCGCGTCGGTCTACCCCAACCCGCTCAATCCCTCCGGGGTCATCACCTGGCGAACGGCCATCGCCGGGCCGCTCCAGGTGGACCTGTACGACGTGTCCGGTCGCCACGTGCGGCGCCTGCGCGAGGAGCCGTGGGCCGCGGCCGGTTGGCATCAGGTCGCATTCGACGGTCGTGACGGGGCGGGGCGCGAGCTCTCGACCGGCGTTTACTTCTATTCGATTCGCGCGGCCGAGGGGATGGACCGCGGACGGCTGATGCTCTTGAAGTAGGCCGCTAGCCTCGAGCGGGACGCGCGGCCGAATTCGTTCGCAGAACGTCGATGGCCGCGCGGTCCAGCTCGAGCACGAATTCGGTGTAGGCCTCGATCAGCGCGAGGATTCGCTCGCGCGGACCCGCCCGCCACAGAGGACCGCCATAGAACGCGGCCTCGCTGGACTCCCGATGCTCCAGGCTGTCGAACGCGCGGATGAGGTAATAGGAGCTCTCGTCGTGCGGCGACGGGCCGAAGGCCACCACGTCCATCCCGACCTGTCTCAGGAGAGGCATCGCTTCCTCGATGACGAGTCGGTGGAACTCGGCGCGCGTGCCCGCCTTCAGCGTGTAGGAACGGAACTCGACCACCCGGGTCATGCCCACGATTGCAGCTCGAGGATGTTTCCCTCGGGATCGGTGACGTAGCACCACGTCACCCGGGCCCCGGTCGCGGTCGTGAGCGTGACGATGTCCCCGACCGGCCGGCCGCCGGCGCGAAGAACTTCCTCGCGCGCTTCGTCGACCGACGCGACCTCGAACGCCAGATGCCCGAACCCCGGGCGGTTGACGCGTGGAGGCACCGCCGGCTCAGGCACCGAGTAGTGGTAGATCTCGAGAGTCGGCCCGTTCGGTCCGTGCCCCGGCAGCCTCAAGTGCGCCCCGGTCAAGCGCGCCCCGGGAATGCCGGTTCCGCGGTCGAGATCAGGCCCGACATAGTCCCGTTCGGGGGGCACGGGGACGCACCCCAGAACCTCTGCGTAGAACGCGGCCAGACCGCGCCAGTCCCGCGCGACCAGATTGGTGTGCACGTACTTGACCGCCTCGATCATGGCGGATCCCCTCCCCGGTCCCTTCCTTTTTTCCCATTCCCAAACCGGCTGTCGCTCCATGCTACGCTAAACGGAATCACGCCCTCCTGCCGGGGGGTGATTTCCCCGATCACCATGGACCCCGACGAGGATACCGCCATGCCGGCTTCCTGCACCGGACACGGCTCCCGCCTTCGCCCTCTGGCCCTGGCCGCGCTCGCAGCGGGGATGGCCGTCTTGAGCGCACTGCCGGCCCGTGCCCAGGTCATCGCGGCCGGGAATCTGGCCGACCTCACGCTGGAGCAGCTCAGCAACATCGAAGTCACCATCGCGACCCGCCGCGCCGAGCCGCTCTCCGACGTTCCCGCGTCCGCGTACGTGGTCTCGTCCGAGGACATTCGCCGCTCGGGCGCGACGAGCCTGCCCGAAGCCCTGCGACTCGCCCCCACGCTCCAGGTGGCTCGCGCGGACGCCAACCAGTACGCCATCACGGCGCGCGGATTCGGCAACGTCCTCGCGAACAAGATGCTCGTGATGATCGACGGGCGGGTCGTCTACTCCCCCCTCTTCTCCGGCGTCTTCTGGGAAGCGCAGGGAGTGATGCTCGAGGACGTCGACCGGATCGAGGTGGTGACCGGGCCAGGGGGCACGCTCTGGGGCACGAACGCGATGAACGGTGTGATCAACGTGGTGACGCGCTCGGCCGAGGAGACGCAAGGGGCGATGATCGACGCGGGCTCGGGGAACCACGACACGGTGGTCGGCGCGCGCTTCGGGCTCAAGCAGGGGTCGAAGGGACATCTCCGGGGTTACGGTCAGTTCTCGAGCCGCGACGACACCGAGCGTGGAACCAACCTGGATCTGGCGGATGCCTCGGACCGGTTGCAGACGGGCTTCCGCGGGGACTGGGGCGATGCCACGACGTCGATGACGCTGTCGGGCGATCTCTATCGCGGCAACATCACGCAACCCTCGGCCGGCGGCGACACGACCCGTGTCGTGTCCGGTGGCAACATCCTCGGGAACTGGGCCCACAACTACAAGACCGGTTCGCAGATTCGCGTGCAGGGCTACTTCGATTACACGCAGCGGGAGCAGCCAGACGCGATCAACGAGTCGCTCCAGACCTGGGACATCCAGGCGCAGCACGGATTTCGCCCCAGCGAGAAGCACGACGCCGTCTGGGGCGCCGAGTACCGGTATCAGGCCGACCGCGTTGCCAATCTCACCTCGATCATCGGATTCCTGCCACCCAATCGCGATCTCCGGACGACCTCCCTGTTCGGCCAGGACGTATTCTCCGTGCACGAGCGCGTGGAGCTGACGGGGGGCGTTCGCTTCGAGCGAAACGAGTTCACGCACTGGGAAGTGCTCCCAAACGCGCGACTCGCCTGGAAGCCGCGCGACGCGCGTCTGCTCTGGGCGGCGGCCTCGCGCGCCGTCCGCGCGCCGTCCCGAATCGATCGCGAGTTCGTCTCGCCCGTCACGACGCCGCATTTCTTCCTCGCGGGCGGTCCGGGCTTCGATTCGGAGGTCGCCAAGGTGTTCGAGCTGGGCTATCGCGATCAGCCGACGCAGGACTTCTCGTTCTCGGTCACCGGATTCCATCACAACTACGATGATCTGCGCTCCCTGACGACGTCCCCGGACGGCCCGATCTTCGCGAACGGGATCGAAGGAACGAACACGGGCGTCGAGCTGTGGGGGAGCTACCGCGCGTCGGCCGCGTGGAGATTCACGGCAGGGTGGGTGCAGCAGTCGATCGACCTCGACGTCGCGCCGGGACACGCGGCGCTCGCCGGCACCGCCACGCTCGGCAACGATCCCAAGTCGTGGGGGCAGTTACGCTCCGCGCTCGACCTCGGGAATGTGGACGTGGACGCCGCGGTCCGCTACATGGGCCGCCTGCCCGACCCCGAGGTCCCGTCCTACGCCACGCTCGACGCGCGGGTGGGGTGGCATCCGAAGCGGGACTTCGAGGTGTCGCTCTCCGGATGGAATTTGACCGGAGGCTCCCATCCCGAGTGGGGAGCCCCGGCAGCGCGACCCGAGTTCGAGCGGAGCGTGTTCTTCAAGATCAAGATGGGTTCCTGAGGCACGTTCGTTCGATGATCCGCTGGATCCTCCTCTCCTCGGCCCTCGTGGCCATCCTCCACGGTTCGGCGCGCGCCCAGAGCGACACCTCGGATCTCGAGCGCCGGGTCAAAGCCGCCTACCTCTACAAGTTCGCCGGGTACGTGGAGTGGCCGGACTCGCTGTTCCCCGACCCGACCACCCCCGTCCGGATCGCCGTGCTCGGGGACGACAAGCTGCGGGACGAGCTCGCAACCATGGTTCTGGGGCACACCGTGAACGGGCGTGCCGTGGTCGTTTCGGGGTACTCCGAGGAGGACTCGCTGGAAGGGGTCCACGTGCTCTACGTGGGCCGGCAAGAAACCTCGCGCCTGCCCAGGCTCAAGGACGACGCTCGCAAGCGGTCGGTTCTCCTCGTGTCGGAAGGTGATGACGCCATCGACAAGGGAAGCGTCATCGCCTTCGTCCTGAGCCGGCGCCGCGTCCGGTTCGACATCTCGGTGGCGTGCGCGACCAAGTCCGGGCTCACGCTGAGCTCGCGCCTCCTCTCGGTGGCGCGCACGGTGATGACGGCGGGATCATGATCTTTGGCGGGATTCGCCGGTCGATCCGGCGCAAGTTCATGCTGGTGGTGATGGCGACCACGCTCGTGGCTCTCCTTCTCGCCTCGATCGCGCTCGTCACCTACGACCTCCTCACCTACAAGCGCACGTGGGTCGCGGACCTATCCACGCAGGCGGACATCCTGGGTCTCGCGAGCGCTCCCGCGCTCTCCTTCCAGGATCCGAAGACGGCGCAGGAGAACTTGGGCCTCCTCTCGGTGCGCCCGAACGTGACCGCAGCCGCGATCTACACGGCCGACGGACGGATCTTTGCTTCGTACCGTCGCGATTCGACGGACACGACACCCTTGCCGGCGCACCCCGGACCGGCGGGACACGAGGCCGGTGCGCGCCAGATCTCGCTTTTCCGTCCCATCGTGACTCCCGACGAGCAGCTCGGCTGGGTCTACCTGCGGGCCCGCTACGATCTGACCGCGCGGCTCATGAGCTACCTCGCCATCGTGGTCGGTGTCATGCTCGCGAGCTTGACCGTGGCCGCGATCATGTCGGTCGCGCTCCAGTCCTCCGTGATCCGCCCGATCCTCGCCATCGCGGAGGTCGCACACGAGGTGAAGGACCGCCGCAACTATGCGGCGCGCGTTCCCAAGACGACCGAGGACGAGACGGGGTACCTGGTGGAGACGTTCAACGACATGCTCGGCGAGGTGGGCCAGCGGACCGAGGATCTGGAGCGCGCGAATCGCAGGCTCGAGCAGGAGGTGGCCGTGCGGCAGAATGCGGAGCACGCGCTCATCCAGGCGGATCGCCAGAAGGACGAATTCTTGGCGACGCTCGCGCACGAGCTTCGAAATCCGCTCGCACCCCTCCGGAACGCGCTCCACATCCTCAAAGTGGCGGGCCCCGGCTCGGAGGATGCGATGCTCGCGCGCGACATCATGGACCGCCAGCTCCGTCAGCTCGTCCGGCTCGTGGACGATCTTCTCGACGTCTCGCGCATCACGACCGGCAAGGTCGTGCTCCAGCGCGAGTCCGTTCCGCTCGCGGCCATCGTCGAGAGCGCGCTCGAGACGGTGCGCCCGTTCGTCGCCGAGCGCGGGATCTCGCTCTCGGTGGTCACCCCTCCCGTGCCGCTCATGCTCCGCGCCGATCCCACGCGGATGGCGCAAGCGCTCACGAACCTGCTCCACAACGCGACCAAGTTCACGGACGGGGGCGGGCGGATCGATCTCTGCGTGGAGCGCGAGGGTCTGGATGGCATCACGATCGTGGTCGCTGACACCGGGATCGGCATTCCGGCCGACATGCTCCCCTTCATCTTCGACATGTTCACCCAGCTCGACCGCTCGCTCGAGCGCCCCTATTCGGGTCTCGGCGTCGGTCTCTCGCTCGCGAAGCGCCTGATCGAGCTCCATGGAGGATCGCTCGATGCGGAGAGCGAGGGGCAAGGAAAGGGGACGCGGTTCACCGCGCGGCTACCGGGGATCGTGGTGTTCGAGCCGAGCCCAGCGGGCTCCTCCACCGGCGGCGGCGCAACCCCGACGCCCGCGCGACGGCGCATCCTTCTCGCGGACGACAACGCCGACTTCACGTCGAGCTTCGGGCTCATGCTCCGAAACATGGGACACGAGGTGGTCGAGGCCTACGATGGAGCCGAGGCGCTTCAGAAAGCCCGCTCGGCGCATCCCGAGGTCGCGTTCCTCGACATCGGCCTCCCGAAGATGAACGGCTACGATCTCGCGCGAAGGCTGCGCGAAGATCCGGCGACGCGGCGCATCGTTCTGGTGGCCGTCACCGGGTGGGGCCAGGACGGGGATCGGAAGCTCGCGGCGGAGGCGGGCTTCGATCTCCACTTGGTCAAGCCGGTCGAATCCGCGCAGATCGAGACGATCTTCGCGGGGCTCGCCTCGACGCCGCTCCGCCCGCGTAACGCGGCGCCGCCGGCGCCCTAGTTCCGCCCCTTCGTCCCGTCCCGCAGCACGATCTGCCCCTTGCGGCTATAGTCGATCGACTCGCCCAGGATCCGCGCGGCCTCCTGCGGCGCGTGGAAGCCGTTCGAGTTCTCCGCTTCCACGAAATCCAGCCGGAACTGGGCGAGGCGCTGATAGCGCCGCGCGGCCTCGAGCCGGACCTCGGTCTGCCCGATCGACTGATAGTGCTTCACGTCCTCGATGAGATCGACGAGCGCGTCCATCGCCTGATTCCGCAGCTTGAACGTGCGGTCCTGGATGATCTCGACGCGCTGCTTGAGCTCGGCCTCCGGGAACTTGTGGCAGGTCTGGCACGCGCGATTGATGTTGAGGAGCGGGCTCTGCACGTGGTGGTCGCTGATCTTGAGCGCGCCTTCGCGCATGTACGGCATGTGACAGTCCGCGCAGGCCACGCCCGACCGCGCGTGGATGCCCTGGCTCCACATCTCGAACTCCGGGTGCTGTGCTTTCAATACCGGCGCGCCCGTGTCGGCGTGGGTCCAGTCCTTCTGCTGGATCTCGTCGTAGTACGCCTGGATCTCCTCGATCTTGATCCCCTTCGACCACGGGTAGGTGAGGCGCTTCTCCTTCCCTTTGAAGTAGTACTCCACGTGGCACTGGCCGCACACGTACGAGCGCATCTCCTGGCGCGTCGCGTCCTTGTTCACGTCGTAGTTCTGGATCCCCTGCGACGCCTTGAGCGCGCGGATGCCCTCCATGAAGCCGGGGCGCGTGACCCGCAGCTCCATCGTCTTGGGATCGTGGCAGTCGATGCAGGCGATGGGATGCGTGACCAGCTTCCGCGCGTCGGCGTAGGACATCGCG
>DATJGP010000179.1:0-52515 GCA_035494915.1 Candidatus Eiseniibacteriota bacterium
CCTCGAATCTGCACCTGCCTGGACAACGCACGCATTTGCAGCTACTTCCCGCCACGTTTCACGTGAAACATCTTTGGATTTGGTTCTCGGCCCCCTCATCGCGTAGACTGCCGACGCCCCGACAAGACTGAGCCTGCCTCAGGCTCATAACGTCGAGGGACCCAACATGACCAGGACGGTCGCGATAGCGAATCAGAAGGGTGGGGTGGGGAAAACCACGACCGCGGTCAATCTGGCGGCGGCGCTGGCGCTCGCCCAGAAGAAGGTCCTGCTCGTCGATCTCGATCCCCAGGGAAATGCCGGGAGCGGCCTCGGCCATCCGGCCGTGAAGATCGGCCGCGGGATCTATGAAGTCCTGACGACCGACCTCCCGATTCAGGATGTGCTTCTCGAAACCGAAGTGCCCGGGCTCCACCTCATTCCCTCCGGCCAGCGTCTCGCAGCAGCGGAGGTCGAGCTGGTCGACGTGGAGCGAAGAGAGTTCCGACTCAAAGAGGCGCTGTCGAAGGTCGAGGATCGGTTCGACTTCATCCTCATCGACGCGCCACCGTCGCTCGGCTTCCTCACGGTCAACGCACTCACCGGCGCGAAATCGGTTCTCGTTCCCGTGCAGTGCGAGTACTACGCGCTCGAGGGACTGACGCACCTTCTCGGCGCGATCAGGCTCGTGCAGCAGAGTCTCAATCCGACGCTTCAGATCGAGGGCGTTCTCCTCACGATGTATGACAATCGCCTCAACCTCTCGCAGCAGGTGCTCGAGGAGACGAGGCGTTTTTTTGCGGAGCGGGTCTATCGAACCGTGATCCCGCGCAACGTGCGGCTGAGCGAGGCTCCGAGCTTCGGGAAGCCGGTGGTCGTCTACGATCCGGGATGCGCCGGATCGACGAGCTACATGAATCTGGCGAGGGAGGTGATCGAGCGTGGTTAGGAAGGCGTTGGGTCGTGGGCTCGAGGCTCTGATTCCGACGGCGGTCGATCGAGAGGTTCCGATCGCTCCGCCCGCGACATTCCCCGGCAGTCCGGCAAGCGAGCCGCGCCAGGGCGACATTCAGCACGTGTCCCTCACGAAGATCGTCCGGAATCCCGCCCAGCCCAGGACCCAGTTCGATCCGGCGACCATCAAGGAGCTCGCCGACTCGATCCGCGAGCGCGGCGTGCTCCAGCCCGTCCTCCTTCGCCCCGCCGGCGATGGCTATCAAATCGTCGCGGGCGAGCGCCGGTTCCTTGCCGCGCGCGAGGCCGGCTTCACCACGATCCCGGCGATCATTCGCCCGCTCACGGACCGAGAGTCCCTGCTCATCGCCCTCATCGAGAACATCCAGCGCGAGAACCTGAATCCCATCGACGAGGCGCGCGCTTATTATCGCCTAGCAACGGACTACGGGCTCCAGCACGACGAAATCGGCGCCCGCGTCGGCAAGGATCGCTCGACGGTTTCCAACATCATTCGTTTCAATAATTTGCCGGAATCCGTCCAGTCTCTCCTCGAGTCCGGCAGCATCTCGGGCGGCCACGCGCGCGCGCTCCTCGGACTGTCTGACGTCAAGAGCCAGATCGACCTGGCCAACTCGGCCGCGTCCCACGGCTGGTCCGTGCGGGAGCTGGAAGACCGGGTGAAGCGATCGGGACCGGCCCGCGCTCCTCGCCCTCGGCGCGCCCCCAAGCGCGCATTTTCCGGGGAACTCCTGGCCATCGAAGATGAGTTGATGAGAGCGGTGGGCTCGAAGGTCCGGATCACGCGCCGCCGCGGCGGCATGGGATCGATCCTCATCGACTACCACTCGGAGGAAGAGTTGGAGCGGCTGATCGGGCTGTTCCGGGACCTCGCCGCGACGCCCCGTTGAATTGATGTGGATAAGTGGCATTGAGCGGTGGAAAACCGGATAAACTGATTCCCGGACGAGGATTGCGCAGCTAAGTACGATGGGCAAGCGGTCGGTTATGCACAGCCGCCGACTTATCGCATACGGACGCGGAAAAACCGCGGTCATCCCAACCCAAAGGATCTGGACCCATGGCCCAACCCGTCGCCACGAGCGATGTGCAGCTCCTCGAAGAACTGAAGAACGCCCGTGGGGAGATCCTGGGCGAGCTCCGGAAGGTCATCGTCGGCCAGGACGCCGTCGTGGAGCAGCTGCTGACGGTGCTGTTCGCGAACGGCCACTGCCTCCTGGTGGGGGTCCCCGGCCTGGCCAAGACGCTCCTCGTGTCCACGTTGGCGACGATCCTCGATCTCAAGTTCAGCCGCATCCAGTTCACGCCCGACCTCATGCCGTCGGACATCACCGGCACCGAGATCCTCGAGGACGACCCGGCCTCGGGTAAGCGGACCTTCAAGTTCATCCGCGGTCCGATCTTCGCGAACATGGTGCTCGCGGACGAGATCAACCGCACCCCGCCGAAGACCCAGGCCGCGCTCCTCCAGTCGATGCAGGAGTACCGCGTGACCGCGGGCGGCACGACCTATCCGCTCGACCTCCCGTTCTTCGTGCTCGCGACGCAGAACCCCATCGAGTTCGAGGGGACGTATCCGCTCCCCGAAGCGCAGCTCGACCGGTTCATGTACCACATCTCGGTGGGCTATCCGACGGACGTGGAAGAGGAGAAGATCGTCGCGACCACGACGAGCGCGTACGAAGCGGCGCCGAAGAAGGTGATGGGCGTCCAGCGCATCCTCGACCTGCAACACCTCGTCCGCCGCATCCCCGTCTCCGAGCACGTGATCCGCTACGCCGTGCGCCTCGCGCGCGCGTCGCGTCCGGGTCCCGACAGCCAGTCCTTCGTTCGCGACTGGGTGAGCTGGGGCGCGGGGCCGCGCGCAGCGCAGTACCTCGTGCTCGGCGCGAAGGCTCGGGCCGCGATCCAGGGCCGCCCCACGCCGGGCGCCGAGGACGTGCGCTCGGTCGCGCCGGCAGTGCTCCGCCACCGCATCATTCCGAACTTCAACGCCGAGGCGGACGGCATCTCGAGCCTCGACATCATCGCCAAGCTCCTCGAGACCACGCCGAGCGTCGACGGCAAGCACGCGTAGCGGGGGCGTTCCATGAGCGAGCGACGTCCCCGACTGCTGGACCCGCACTTCATCTCGAAGCTGACGCGGCTCGATCTCACCGCGCGGCTCGTGGTGGAGGGATTCCTCACGGGTCTCCATCGAAGCCCGTATCACGGCTTCAGCGTGGAATTCGCGGAGCACCGCCAGTACATGCCGGGCGATCCGCTCCGGCACCTCGACTGGCGTGTGCTCGCCAAGTCGGACCGCAAGTTCATCAAGCAATACGAGGAGGAGACGAACCTCCGGTCGATGCTCCTCGTCGATACGAGCGCGAGCATGGGCTACGGCTCGCACGGCGTGACCAAGCTCGACTACGCGCGCCAGCTCGCGGCGGCCCTCGCCTACCTGATGCTCCGTCAGAACGACGCCGTCGGTATGTTCGCGTTCGCGACCGGGCGCGCGGAGCTGATCCCGCCCCGCTCGACGCTCGGGCACGCCCGCCCGCTCCTCCTCCTGCTCGAGCGGCTCACGCCCGGGGGCACGACCGATTTCGCCTCGTCGCTCCATTCGCTCGCCGAGCGGATGACGCGCCGCGGGCTCGTGATCCTGATCTCCGATCTCCTCGATGATCCGGAGCGGATCGCGCAGGCCATCCACCATTTCCGGCATCGGAAGCACGAGGTGCTCGTGTTCCACGTGCTCGATCCGCAGGAAGTGGCGTTCGATTTCGAGCGCGAGGCGGTGTACGTCGATCTGGAGACGGGTGAGCGCGTCACCACGCGCCCGCAGGAGCTCCGAACCGACTACCGCGCACGCGTGAACTCCTGGCGCGACCAGATCCGCCAGTTCTGCATCGAGAAGCGCGCCGAGTACGTTCCCCTCACCACCGACCAGCCGTACGACCGGGCGCTCCTCGAGTACCTCTCCAAGCGCGCGCGGCTCCTCTAGAGCCCGATCCGGATGCCCATCTTCTCGTTCCTCAACTCAGGCTTCCTCGCCGCGCTTCCGCTCGCGTCGATCCCGGTGATCATCCATCTCCTCAGCCGGCGGCGGCTCCCCGAGGTGCCGTTCCCGACGACCCAGTTCCTGCGCCAGCTCGAGCCGCGCGAGATCCGCCGCCTCCGGCTGCGCGAGATCCTGCTCCTCATCCTGCGCACGCTCGCGATCCTGCTCCTCGTTCTCGCGTTCGCGCGTCCCTCCATCACGCCGCGGAACGCGGTGACCACCGCCGCGGCCGCGATGGCGGTGATCGTGGACGATTCGGAGAGCATGGCGGGGCTCGACGAGCAGGCGAAGCCGCGCATGGAGGGAGCGATCGAGCGGGCGCGCGCTCTCGTCGCGGCGGCGCGGCCCGGCGACGAGCTGACGCTCATCTCGGCGACGCGCCCCATCGGCGCCGCCACGGAGCACACGTCGGATCGCGTCCGGCTCGGGCGGTCGCTCGCGGCCACGGAGGTCACGATGCTCCCCGCCGACATGGCGGGCGCGCTCCTCGCGGCGCGCCGCACCCTCGAGCGGAGCCGGCTCAAGGACCGCGAGCTCTACATCATCAGCGACCTCCAGCGCTCGAACTTCGACGCGAAGGCGCGCGCCGAGCTGGGCCCCATCGCGGCCGCGAAGATCCGCGTCTACCTCGTGCCCGTCGTTTCATCGCGCGTGCCCAATCACGCGCTCGCCGATCTCGATCCCGTGCTCCGTCCCGGACCCATGGGGCGCGGGCTCGAGCTGCGCGCGCGCATCGCGAACTACGCGGACGCGCCAAGCGACCGGATCGCGATTCGCGTGCGCCACGGCGACGCCCTCGTGGGCGGAGGCGACGTGACGCTCAAGTCGGACGAGAGCCGCTGGGCGGCCATGCCGCTCGATTGGAGAGGCGCGGGATCCGACTCGGCGCAGTCGAGCGGAGCGGTGCTGATCGAGGCGGATCAGGACGCGCTCGCGGCGGACGACCGCTGGTTCGCGGTGCTGGGCGCGCCGGGACGGCTGCGTGTGTTGCGCGTCACCGAGCCGCGCGAAGGCGCCGCACCGACCCGCTTCTCGTCCCTCGCGCTCGATCCGGGGAAGGATGGGCGGAGCGGGTTCGTGGTCGACGAGGTCTCGCCCGCGGGGCTCCTCGGTCTCACGAAATCGCGTTACGACGTGGTCCTGATCGAGGACGTCGCGTCGCTCTCGACCGAAGGCGAAGCGCGCGTGCGCGCGTTCCTCCGGGACGGCGGCGGCCTCGTGGTCGCGCTCGGCCCGCACAGCGACCCCGGCTACTACGGATCGCGCCTCTTTCCGGGGATCATCGATCTCGGGCTCGACGGTGCGGAGCAGGCGGCGGCGGGAGGCTCGTACGAGCTGCGCGCGAGGCTCCCGGGGCACGACGTGCTCAATGGGCTCAACGTCGCGGTCGGCGCGCCGCTCACGGAATCGCGTCTCACCGGCGTCATGAAATCGCGCACCCTCACCACGCGCCCCGAGGTCGTGGTGCAGACGACGGGCGGCCTTCCGCTCGTCGCCACGTCGCCGGGCGTCGCCGTGTTCTTGAGCTCGCTCTCGGACGACTGGGGCGATCTTCCGTACTCGGGGGCGTTCGTCCCGCTCGTGCGCGGGCTCGTCTCCTACGCGGCGCAAGCCGATGCCCAGGGGCCCGGCGCCACCCGCGTCGGGGAAGCGCCGGCCGCGCGGCTCACGTCGCCTCCCGGCGCCGCGGTCATCGTGCGCGGCCCCGAGAGCTACAGCTCGCAGGCCTCCGTGCGCGCGGAAGGCACCGCCTACCGCGCCGAAGCCGATGCCCCCGCGGTCCAGCCCGGCTTCTACGACTTCGAATCGGGCGGCCGCTCGATCGCGACCGTCGCCGTCAACGTGTCCCCCATCGAGAGCGATCTCGCCGTCATCCCCGCGGATACGCTGAAGGCCGCGAGCGGCAGCGGATCGTCGACGCTCGGAAGCGTGAACGCGCTCGAGTCCCATCTAAGGGACACGCGCCGTGGGAGGGAGCTCTGGATGACCTTCCTCCTCCTCGCCGCGGCGGCCCTCGCGGGGGAGCTCCTCCTCGGAAGCGTTCGCACGCTCCGCGCATGAGCGCGCCCGGCCCGCTCCCGCGGCGGCTCGTCGAGGTCGCCGCCCGCCATCCCGCGCTCGCCGCGCTCGCGTCGCGCGCCGGCGCGCCGTCGGGGCACGTGCGCATTCGCGGCGCCTCGGGCAGCTCGGGGGCGCTCGCGCTGGCCGCGCTCCTCGAGGGCGGCGGCCGTCCGATGGCCGTGATCGCGCCCGACATCGATCGCGCCGAGGCGTGGCGCGACGACCTCGAATTCCTCCTCGGCGAAGAGCGCGTGGTCTATCTGCCCGCGCTCGACGTGGTCCCCTGGAGCAACCAGCTCGCCACCGCTCCGGTGCGCGACGACCGGCTCCAGGCGATCGTGCGTCTGGGCGACCCCGACCCTCCGGTCGCGGTGCTACCCGCGGCCGCGCTCCACCGGCTCGTGCCGGCGCCGGATCGCGTGCGCGCCCGCGCCATCACGCTCGCGCGCGGCTTCGAGAGCGATCCCGAGGACCTCATGCGGCGCCTCGTGGTCGGCGGCTACCGCGCCGTGGCCGAGATCGGCGAATCGGGCGAGGTGAGCCGTCGCGGCGGCATCGTCGACGTGTACGGCCCCGGCCTCGAGCGGCCCGCGCGCATCGAGTTCGACGGCGACGTCGTGGCCTCCCTGCGCTCCTTCGACATCACGAGCCAGCGCTCCATCGGCCCGCTCGACCGCGTCCGCATCGCCCCTGCCCGGGAGGTGCTCTATCCCGAGGATCTCGACGAACGTCTTCGTCCCTTCGACCGGGGCTCGTTCCCGTCGGAGCTCGACGGGCGGCGGCTCCGCGATCTCGTCAGCGAAGGAATCTACTTCGACGGCCTCGACTGGCTCGCGCCGATCCTGGACGTGAAGCTCACGTCGCTCCTCGACGCGCTTCCGCCCGGATGCGCGCTCTGGCTCGACGAGCCGGGGGCGATCGAGCGCGAGCTCGAGACGGTGGAGCGCGAAGCAGAGCGCCTCGAAGGCGAGGCGCGAGCCAAGGCGCCGCATCTCCCCAAGCGCGAGGCGCTCTTCGATCCGCCCGCGCGCGTGCTCGAGCGGCTCCGCGCGAGGACCCGCCTCGAGTCGACGCTCGCGGCTCCGGCCGGGAAGGCGGACGAGACCGTCGCGATCGATGCGCGGCCGCAGCCCTCGTTCGGCCGGAAGCTCGATCTCCTCCGCTCCGAGCTGAAGCGACTCGGCGATCTCGGCTACGAGCGGATCATCGTCTGCGACAACCGAGGGCAGGCGGAGCGGCTGGAGGAGCTTCTCGGAGACGACATCGCGTCGATCGAGGTGGGCTCGATCGGCGCCGGCTTCGTTCTCCCTGGGGCCAAGCTCGCGCTCTTCACCGATCACGAGATCTTCGCGCGCTATCGCCGGCGCGGCGCGCGGCGCGCGCGCCCCTCGGCCGCGGTCATGCGCGACCTTCTCACGCTCAAGCCGGGCGACTACGTGGTCCACCTGGACCACGGCATCGGCACGTATCGCGGCCTGAAACGGCTCGAGCTGGACGGGCAGGAGACCGAGTGCGTCCAGATCGACTACGCCGGCACGGACCGGCTCTGGGTGCCCATCCATCAGCTCGGCATGGTGCAGCGCTACTCCGCCGAGGAAGGGCACGCGCCCTCGATCGCGCGTCTCGGCGGCACCGCGTGGCAGCGCACGAAGGCGCGCACGCGAAAGGCGATCCAGGAGATGGCGGAGGAGCTCCTGCGCCTCTACGCGACCCGCAAGGCGCGCCCCGGGCACGCGTTCTCGCCCGACACGCCGTGGCAGCGCGAGCTGGAGTCTTCGTTCGTCTACGAGGAGACGCCGGATCAGCTGAAGGCGGTCGAAGACGTGAAGCGCGACATGGAATCCAATCGCCCCATGGACCGCCTCATCTGCGGCGACGTGGGCTACGGCAAGACCGAGGTCGCGATCCGCGCCGCGTTCAAGGCGATCCAGGACGGCAAGCAGGTCGCGATCCTCGTCCCCACGACGGTTCTGGCGCAGCAGCACTTCGTCACGTTCACCGAGCGGCTCGCGGACTTCCCGGTCCGGATCGAGATGCTGAGCCGCTTCCGTTCGGCCAAGGAGCAGAAGGAAATCGTGGCCCGGCTCGCGAAGGGCGAGCTCGATCTCGTGATCGGGACGCACCGGATCCTGTCGAAGGACGTCGTCTTCCCGAATCTCGGGCTCGTCGTGATCGACGAGGAGCAGCGCTTCGGCGTGAAGCAGAAGGAGAAGATCCGCTCGCTCGTCGAGACGGTGGACGTGCTCACGCTCACGGCCACGCCGATCCCGCGCACGCTCCACATGAGCCTCCTCGGCTCGCGCGACATGTCGATCATGACCACGCCGCCGCGCGGCCGCTATCCGATCAAGACCGAGATCGTGGAGATGAGCCAGGACGTGGTGCGGGACGCGCTGCTGCGCGAGGCGGATCGCGGCGGGCAATCCTTCTTCGTGCACAACCGGGTCGAGTCGATCGACCGGATGGCGCACTACCTGACCTCGATCGTGCCCCAGCTCCGATACGGCGTTGCGCACGGACAGATGCGGGACACCGAGCTGGAGAAGAAGATGGTCGACTTCCTCGAGCGGCGGACGGACGTGCTCGTCTCGACCATGATCATCGAGTCGGGACTCGACATCCCCACCGTGAACACGATGCTCGTGAACCGCGCGGACGCGCTCGGCCTCGCACAGGTCTACCAGCTTCGCGGCCGGATCGGCCGCTCGCACCACCAGGCCTTCTGCTACCTGCTCGTCCCCGCGGGGACCGTGCTCACCGAGGAAGCGGAGAAGCGGCTCCGCGCCATCTCCGAGCACGAGGAGCTGGGGGCGGGGCTCATGATCGCGATGCGCGATCTCGAGATCCGCGGCGCCGGCAATCTCCTCGGCCCCGAGCAGCACGGCTTCATGGCCACGGTGGGCTTCGACCTCTACTGCCGCATGGTCGACGAGGTGGTGCAGGAGCTCCAGGGGACCGCGGTCGCGCGGCGCCCGGAGCCGGAGCTTTCGAGCGATCTGCCGGCCTTCGTGCCCGACGAGTACGTGGCGGACCGGGACGAGAAGCTGGACGTCTACCGGCGGCTCGCGGCCGTCGCCGAGATCGCGGCGCTCGACGCGCTCCGGGGCGAGCTCGAGGATCGCTTCGGGCCGGCGCCGCCCGAGGTCTCGAACCTGCTCCACCTGAAGCGACTCCGCCTGCTCGGCCGCGACCACGGGGTCGAGCGTCTCCGGGTCGGCCGCGACCGGCTCGAGATCGAGGTCGCCGAGGACCTCAAGCGGGAGGAAATCCTGGTGCTCGTGACCTCCGTCAAGGCCCCGATCGAGTTCGCCGGGAAGGGCTCCCGGACCCTCCGCGTGAAGTCGCCAAACGACCCCTTGTCCTTGGCGACAAACCTCTTGCAGCATTTGGGGCCCTCTGATACCGTGCCCCATCCTCTTCCTGCGACCGGAACGTGAACCGGGGGGCCCGATTGGGGTATCTGAGGGACGAGGTCAGGCTCGCGTACCCACCCGGCGTCCATTCCAAGGAATGATCCAGACTCGAACGCCCCGCCCATACCGGTCGAACCCTGCCGTCCAACCCTGGTCGAAGCTCCGCGCTCCGCGGGTGCTCGTCCTCGTTGCCGTGGTCTGTGCCGCCTGGGCCGTCGCCGCGCTGGCCGCGACCACCCCGACGGCGACGAAAGCCAAAGCTCCGGCAGCCACCACCAAGGCATCCACGACGAAGAAGACCGCGGCCTCGCCCCCCAGGGCCTCCGGCGCGGTGGCCACGGTGGGCACGCGCACCATCGACCAGATCGACATCCAGCGCGCCGCGCAGGCCTTCTACTCCGATCCGCTGCGGCTGAAGAATCCGCCGAAATGGCGCCGCTCGCTCCTCGACCGCTGTGTCGACCGGGAGCTCCTCGACATGGAGGCGCAGAAGCAGGGACTCGACAAGGACTCGACCCTCACCGCGCTTCGGAAGGAGCGTGAGTACTCCGTGTTCTGGCGGGAGATCTATCGCCGGGTGCTCGTTCCGCGGCTCACCCCCACGGAGGACGAGCTGAAGGCGGCGTACGCGACCAGCAAGTACCGGATGGTCGATCTCTCGGTCATCCTGATCCGCACCGATCTCAACCCGGCGCAGAAGCCGCTCGCGCAGCGCATCGCCACGGCCGGTCGCGGCGGAGCGCGGTTCGATTCGCTCGCGAAGCTGTACAGCGAGCATCCGCCCACGAAGGCGAAGGGAGGCCGGATCGGCTGGGTGCTGATGAAGGACGTCAATCCGGCGTGGTTCGACGATGCGAAGAAGGCCTCCGAAGGCTCCGTGCTCGGTCCCTACGCGGGACCTGTGGGCGACGAGATCTACCGGATCGCCGCGTTCCAGGAGCTGACGCACGACTCGCTCTCGCATCTCATCTACTTCGAGCGGAGCCGGTCCATCACGGACGACTACCAGCGGGAGATGCTGGCCAAGTACCACTTCGCCGTCGACTCCACGCAGACCAAAAACCTGATCTTCGCCGTGGCGAGCGAGAGCCCCGATTCGATCTTGAAGTCGCTGCGTCCGGACGGGACGCGCGACAAGCAGGGCGTTCGCCCCGCGCTCGGCGTGCTGGCGCGCTGCGACGGCCGGACCATCACCTTCCCCGACATCGTCAGCGCGGCGCCGGCGAACCGCAGCGAGATCGGCGGGATCCACCTGGATTCCGCGGACGAGGTGCGGGCCATCTGCGCGCGCGCGGTGATGGAGGACCTCACCTCCCGCGACGGGCGGGATCGCGGCATCGATCGGGATCCCGCGATCGCGCGCGAGCTGCGGCTCATCAACGAGGAGGTGCGGACGTACGAGTTGGTGCGCCGGAAGGCGGCCAACCTCGAGCAGGCCGCGGTGCGCTCGTATTTCGACGCGCATCCCGATCTCTTCAAACGCCCCCGCACCCGGGTCGTCAAGATCGTGACCTTCGTGAAGCCCGAGAGCGCCGCGGTGAACGCGCAGGCATGGCGCGCTTCGGGAGGCATCGACAACGCCGTGCTCGCCGCGCGCAACGACATCCATGAGGTGAATCGGGTGACCCCCTGGACGGCCTCCGCCGGCCAGTACGCGGTCGCGCGATACGGTACGATGGATCTCCCCGAAGGACCCGACGATCCGGTCACCCGCGCGGCGCAGGGAACAGCCGCCGGCGCCGTGGTCGGGCCGATCGCGCTCCCGTATGGGGGCCACGTCGTGATGCAAGTGCTCCGGGTCGAGGACGCCCGTCCGATGACGTTCGACGAGGCCAAGGTCCTCGCCTACCGACTCAAGCGGGAGGAGGACGAGAGTCGCTGGGTCGACACCGAGCTGACCCGCCTTCGCGCCTCGACTCCCGTGAACGTTCTGCCGGGCCGTCTCGAGGCCACGAAGCTGGCCAGCCACGGCACCACCACTCCAACGGGAGGCGTCGCTGAATGAACACACGTAGGTTCCTGACCGCTGCGATCGCATTGACTCTGCTCGCTTGGGGCGGCGCACCCCGCGTCGCGCCGGCCACCGAGCGGATCGCGGCCGTCGTGAACAAGGAAGCGATTCTCGCATCGGACGTGGACGAGCAGACGAAGGACGCCGCGGATCGCATGAACGTCGACCCCGCGGACACATCGACCTACAACAGGCTCCGTGGCGAGGTGCTGAACCAGCTCATCGAGAAGCAGGTGCTCCTCACCGAGGCGACGCGCCAGGGCATCACGGTCACGGACGCGGAAGTGAGCCAGGCGGTGGACCGCGAGATCCTGGGACTCAAGCAGCGCATCGGCTCGGAGAGCGACTATCAGGCCGCGCTCGCGCGCGAAAAGACGACCGAGGCCGAGCTCCGCAAGCGCTACACGCCCGGCGTGAAGGAGCAGCTCCTGATCTCCCGCCTCGTGGGCAAAGAGGTGCAGTCGAAGACGACCGTCACCGACGCCGACGTGAGGGCCTACTATGAGGCGCACCGCGATTCCATCGGGCAGAAGCCCGAAGAGCTCAAGATGGCGCACATCCTCATCGCCTTCGAGCCGGACACGTCGCAGGTTCGCCGGGCGCACGCGAAAGCCGACAGCCTCTACGACCTGATCGTGAGGAAGAAGGCGCCCTTCGAGGAAGTGGCGCAGCGGTTCTCGGACGATCCCAGCTCGCGCGTGGGCGGCGATCTCGGAACGTTCGGCCATGGCGACATGGTGGCGGAGTTCGAAGAGGTGGCGTTCAAGCTGAAGCCGATGGAGATCTCGCGGCCGGTCCGGACGCGCTTCGGATACCACATCATCCAGGTGCTCGAGCGCTTCGCGAAGACCGACAGCACGGACGAGCGCGTGCATGCACGGCACGTCATGGTGCAGGCGAAGGCCACCCCGGCGGACGAGGAGCGCGCACGGCTCCGGGCGCTCGCGCTCCGGGATTCGATCCTCACGAAAGGGGCCGACTTCGCGGCCGTCGCGAGGAAGTTCTCGGCCGACACGGCGACCAAGGATTCGGGAGGCGTGCTGGGCGCCGTTCCCGTCCCCGCGCTGCCGCAGAATCTCCGCGAGCCCTTGAGCGGCCTCGGGGTGGGCGAAGTGAGCGTCCCGTTCAAGCGGGACGCGGGCTATCATCTCTTCAAAGTTCTGGGCCGCACGCCCGCGACCGACTATAAGTACGATGACATCAAGGACGATCTCCGCCAGGTGGTCCTCAACAAGAAGCTCGAGGAGAGCTACCGGCGGTGGTATGACCGCGTGAAAAAGACTGTGAACGTCGAAGTCAAGAACTGAACCCGGAGCGGGACCGCCCATGACCACGAGACGCCCCACGCTCGTCGTCACCATGGGTGATCCCGCCGGGATCGGGCCCGAGATCGTGGCCCGCGCGGTCGCGTCGCCCGCGATGCGGCGCATGGCGAAGCTGCTCGTGGCGGGCGATCCGGAGATCCTGGAGCGCGCCGCCAAGCGCACGCGCGCCAGGGTCCGGTTCGAACCGGGCGGTACGCGCGCGGGTGGGAGCGGAATTCCGATCGCCGTGTCGAGCCAGGATGGCTGGGACGCGATCGTGCCGGGGCGTGGAACGGCGGCCTCGGGACGCATGGCCGCGCAAGCCATCGAGGCGGCGGCGGAGCTCGCGCTCCAGGGAGGGGTGGACGGGATCGTGACGGCTCCGATTTCCAAGACGGCGCTCCAGGCGGCCGGCTATCCCTATCCCGGACACACCGAGTTCCTGGGCGCGCTCGCCCGCGTGCCGGATACGAAGATGCTCTTCGTCGGCGGCCCCTTCCGCATCCTCCTCGCCACCGTCCACCTCGCGCTCAAGAGTGTGCCCGACGCGCTGACCGTCGACGGGCTCACCCGCACGATCGAGTTCGCCGCAGCCGCGGCGCGCAACTTCCGCTGGAAAGCGAAGAGCGCGGTCGCGGTTCTCGGGCTCAATCCGCACGCCGGCGAGGACGGGCTCTTCGGCGACGAGGAATCGCGCATCATCACCCCCGCCATCGAGCGGGCCCGCGCCCGCGGCATCCGCGCGGAAGGCCCGTATCCCGCCGACACGTTCTTTTCGCAGCACGCGAATCGGAAGGATCTCGGTGTGGTCGTGGCCATGTACCACGACCAGGGGCTCATCGCCGCGAAGGCGGGGGGCATCGGCGGCGCGGCCAACGTGACCCTGGGGCTTCCGTTCGTGCGAAGCTCGGTCGACCACGGCACGGCCTTCAATCGCGCGTGGAAGGGAGGCCGGCTGGCCCCCGATCCCGCGGGGCTCATGACCGCGATCCGGATCGGCGCGGACCTCGCGTCGCGCGCACGCCGTCCCATGGAGTGGTCATGGCCCTGATCCGCCTCGAGAACGTGAGCAGGCACTACGGCGACCGGATCGCGCTGAGCGACGTCACGCTCTCGTTCGATCCGGGGGAGTGGGTCTTCGTGCTCGGCGCGAGCGGCGCGGGGAAGACCACGCTCCTCCGCATCCTCGCGCTCGCGGAGCGGCCCAACTCGGGGCGCGTCGAGATCGATCCCGAAGCCGTGCGCCGCTCGCCGGCGATGGCGGTGGCGGAAGCAGCCGCCGGAGCCGCGGCCGACGAGCCGCGTCGACGAACGAAGCGGATCCCGGTCCGGCGCGTACGCCGCTCGGTGGGCATGCTGGGGCAGGAGTTCCGCCTCCTCGCGGATCGGACGATCTACGAGAACATCGCCATCGCCTGCCAGATCTCCGGCGTCTGGGATCGCGCCAAGATCCGCGACCGTATCGCACCGCTCCTCGACCAGATGGGAATTCGCGGCAAGGAGAAGCTCTTCCCGGGGGATCTCTCGGCCGGCGAGAAGCAGCGCGTGGCGCTCGCGCGCGCGATGGCGCGCCACCCGCGCATCCTCATCGCGGACGAGCCCACCGGAAACCTCGACCCCGGCGCCGCGGGACAGATCTTCGCGCTCCTTCGCGAGATCTCCTCGAGCGGCACCCTGGTCGCGGTGGCCACCCACGCGGAGGAATGGATCCGGCGCCATCCCGGGCGCGTGATCCGGCTCGAGCGCGGCATCCTTCGATCCGACCAGATGGAGGGCAGCGCCGCGTAGGCGCGACAGGCCATGGGCGTCCTTCGCTACGTCGCGCGCGAGTTCTGGAGAGGCTTCGTCTCCCACCGCGCGCTCTGGCTCACGAGCATCGCGTCGATGGCGTCGATCCTCCTCATCTTCCTCCTCTTCCTCATGGTGCTCCGGAGCGTCGAGGGCTACACCTCGCACCTCGAGTCGCGTGAGGAAGTGTCGGTGTTCCTGAACGAGGGATTGTCGAAAGCGGACGTCGCCACGGTGGCCGCGTCGCTCCATGCCATCGCCGGCGTGGACTCGATCCGCTACGTGAGCAAGGACGAGGCGTGGGAGTCCTTCCGGCAGGACGTGGGGGACGAGGCGCTGGTCCAGGCGGTGGGATCCAATCCGCTCCCCGCGTCCTTCGTGATCCGCCCCGGCCCGGGCTTCCGTTCCGCCGACGGAGTGCGTTCCATCGCCCGCGAGGCGGAGACCGTGCCCCACGTGGAGGACGTGCGCTTCGCCGGAGAATGGGTGGTCCGGGCGCAGCAGGTCGTGAGCGCCGTGCAGAAGATCGCTTATGCGCTCGGCTTGATCGTGCTCCTGGGCGTCCTCTTCATCGTCGGCGCGACCACGCGACTGTCCGTCGCCGCGCGCATGGATTCGATCCACCTCATCCGATCGCTCGGCGGCGGCTTCGTGTTCAACGAGCTGCCCTATCTCGTCGAGGGGTTCGTGCTCGCGGCGCTCAGCTCCGCCATCACCGTGCTCGTGGCGCGCGCGCTCAACAACTCGCTCTCCGAGGAGATGTTCCGGCTCACGTTCCTCTCCACGACCGACCTCCTGGCCTTCATCGGCGTGAGCGGCCTCCTCGGCCTCCTGGGAAGCTGGATCGCGGTGGTCACGCTCCCGCGGAAATGGCTGCTCTAGGGGCGGCCCGCCCGGGCCTCGCGCGCCTCGCGGTCCTTCTGACCGCGCTCGTCCTGACCGCGTCCAGCGCGCTCGCGCAGGCGCCCGCGGCCCCCGACTCGACGCGTCCGCCACCGGCGAAGAGCGCCGCGGACACCGAGATCGAGACCCAGCGGCGCGAGCTCGAATCGCTGAAGTCGCAGCTCGACGAGCGGCGGAAACAGGGGCAGGCGCTCAAGGGGCGCGAGAAGAACGTCCTCGTCCAGCTTCGCGAGAGCGAGAAGAACCTCCAGCTCACCGTCCGCTACCTGAACGCCCTGGAAAAGCGCCGCCGCGTGGTGGCCTCGAGTCTCGGCGACGCCACGACGGAGCTCGTGCGCACGGCCGCGCAGCTCGATGTCGACCGGCGCCGCCTCGCGTGGCGGCTCCGCGAGATCTACAAGCGCGGGCGGAGCGCCGACCTCGAGTACCTCCTCTCCGCACGATCCTTCGGCGACCTCGTGACCCGCACCTACTACCTCGCTCGCATCGCCCAGGAGGATCGGGGGCAGGTGCTCCTCACGCAGGCGCGGCGCGGGCAGGTGCAGGACACGAAGACCCGGCTCGAATCGAGGAAGCGCGAGCTGGACCGTCTCAAGGAGGAAACCGATCGCGAGCGGGTCTCGCTCAACCTGATCCGGACCGAGCGGCGGAGCCTCCTCAAGAAGATACGCTCCGACTCGAAGACGAACGAGCAGGCGGCCCAGGAGCTGGAGCGGGCGAGCCGGCGCATCCAGACCCTCATCGGGGAGCTGGAGAAGCGGCGCCTCGCCGGTGGGCGAGGGGCGCCCGGCCAGGAGCCCCTCCTCTACGGGGACTTTGGTAAGAACCGGGGCCGGCTCCCCTGGCCGGTCAGCGGGCGCGTGGCCCGGGGGTTCGGGAGCCAGGTCAACCCGCGGTTCGGGACCAAGACCTTCAACAGCGGCGTGGACATCGCGGCCACCTTCGGCACCCCGATCGCGGCCGTCGCCAAGGGCCGGGTGGAGTACGTCAACTGGCTCGAGGGGTACGGGAAGTGTGCTATCATCAACCACGGTGGAGGCTTCTATACGCTGTACGCGAACGCCTCCGAAATCCTGGTTACGGTCGGCAAGGATGTAGCCGCTGGTGAGACGATCGGCAAGGTCGGCGACACCGGCTCGACCATGGGCACAGCCCTCCATTTCGAGATCCGGAAGGGGCGGGAGGCGTTGAACCCGCTCGACTGGTTCCGTTGAGTCTTCGCATCACATGAGCCAAATCAAGCTGCGCGGCCAGGACGAGGCGCTGAACCTCCTCCGGGCTGCGGTTCATTCCGGTCACGTCGGGCACGCCTACCTCTTCCACGGCCCCGCCGGGGTGGGGAAGACGCGGGCCGCTCTCCTCTTTGCCCAGGCTCTTCTGTGCGAAAAGCCCGCGGCCAGCGGCGAGCCCTGCGGTACCTGCTCGTCCTGCGACGCGGTGCTCGCGCTCCGCCATCCCGACCTCGAGCTCCTCGTTCCCCTGCCCACGTTCCGCACCGAGGGACGCACCGAACGGCAGGCCGAGGAGGCGCGGTCGGAAGCGCGCGCGGCGGTGCTCCGCCGCATCGCGACCGAGCCCTTCTTCACGCCGGTCTTCTCGCGTCCCGCGGTCCATTCGGTGGAGGACCTCGCGCGGGCGAAGCAGTTCCTGTCATTCACGGCGCAGCGCGAAGGCGGCGCGAAGGTCCTGATCGTGAAGGGGGCCGAGGCCATCACGGGTCCGGCGGCGCACGCTTTCTTGAAAATCCTCGAAGAGCCCCAGCCGCGGCGCGTCCTGATCCTGGGCGCGCGCCAGCCCAAGGCGCTCCTCTCGACCATCGCCTCGCGATGCCTCCTGGTCCGGTTCCGCCCGCTCTCGACCGCGGTCATCGGCGAGGCGCTCGCGCAGCGCGGTGTATCGAAGCCGGTCGCGCGGCTCATCGCGGCCACGAGCCAGGGAAGCCTGGGGCGCGCTCTCGCGCTCCTCGAGACGCCGCTCGACACCGCGGTGAAGGAAGCCCCCGGCGAGGCCGAGTTCGCGAAGCTCCGCGCCGCCGCGGTCGAGCTCTTCGTGCGGCCCAAGACCGCGGCCGTGCTCGGTCCCTTGCGCCGCGCTCGGATCGAGCGCGATCGGACCCGGTTCATGACGGCCGTGTCGCTCGCGTCCTACTACTATCGCGACGTGCTGCGCCGGAAGGTTCTCGGCGCCGGCGCCGAGTTGGCCAACGCGGATCTCGAGCGCGACGTCGAGTCCGACGCCCGCGCGCTCGCCGTGTCCGCGATCACGGAGCGCATCAAGATCCTCGACGAGATCGCGACGGCCGTGCAGTCGAACGTGACCGCGGCCTACGCGGTCGCGGCGGCGCAGGTGCGGATGGGGCTCGGCCCCGACGACGCGCGCGTGCGAGTGAGGCCCGCCCATGCATGAGCACGAGGCCGATCCGGTGATCGAGGACGTGGCCTCCAAGCTGCCGCCACCTCCGGCGCCGGCGTCCGGAAACGGGGGGAACGGCGCGCCGGAGCCCGTCGCGGCCGATGTGGTGGAGCTGGTCTTCAAGGGGCGTCGCCGTGCGTACTACGCGAACCCGCGCGAAATCCCGCTCCGCGAAGGCGACTACGTGATCGTCCAGGCGGAGCGCGGCGAGGACCTGGGCCGTGTGCACCACACCGCCGAGTGGGTCCGCCGCCCCGAGCTGTACGGGAGTCTGCGCCACGTGCTCCGTCCGGCGTTGCCTCAGGACCTCGAGACGCTCGATCGGAACCGAGCCAAGGAAGAGCGCGCGTACCAGATCTGCAAGGACCGCGTCGTCCAGCGCGACATCGAGATGAAGGTCGTCGACTGCGAATACCAGCTCGACGGCAACCGGGTCACCTTCTACTTCACCGCCGAGAAGCGGGTGGACTTCCGCGATCTCGTGAAGGACCTCGCGGCCGCGTTCCGCACGCGGATCGAGCTCCGGCAGATCGGGGTGCGCGACGAAGCGGGACGGATCGGGGGCGTCGGCACCTGCGGCCGCGAGCTCTGCTGCTCCACGTGGCTCCGCCAGTTCGAGCCGATCACGCTCAAGATGGCGAAGGACCAGGGGCTCTCGCCGAGCCCGTCCAAGATCTCGGGCGCGTGCGGGCGGCTCAAGTGCTGCCTCCGGTACGAGCTCGACTTCTACAAGGATGTGGCGCGCGAGTTCCCGAAAGTGGGGAGCAAGCTCACCCTCATGGACGGCGACTGGGAAGTGGGCCGCGTGGACATCTTCCGCCGCGAGATCCACCTCGTGACCGACGACGGCAAGGAATCCATGATCGCGCTCGCCGCGATCCCGGCGGGGACCAAGATCGTCGGTCCATCGCGCGATCGGCGGAAGGGGTGTGACAAGGAAGGCTGCGCGTCGCGCGGCGCGAAGCCCGGCGACGGCGAGAGCGGGCCCGGAGATCGCGGTGCGCGTGGCGGCGGGGATCGTCGGCCGCAGCGTCCGGGCGGCGATCGGCGGGGACGTCCCGGCGGCGACCGCCCCGAGCGCGGTGGCCAGGGGGGCGACCGCGGACGCGGGGGCGACCGTGGCGGCGACCGGCCGCCGCGGGGCGATGCACCGGGGGGACGCGGTTGAGCGAGAAGTTCTACATCACGACGGCGATCGACTACGTGAACAACGTCCCGCATCTCGGGACCGCGTACGAGAAGATCGCGGCCGATGCCATCGCGCGCTACAAGCGCCTCTTCGGCTTCGACACCCGCTTCCTCATGGGGAACGACGAGCACTCGACCAACGTCGAGAAGGCCGCGAAGGAGCAGGGGCTCAGTCCCAAGGACTACTGCGACAAGATGGCCGAGATCTTCCAGGGCGTCTGGAAGCGTCTCGACATCTCCTACGACGACTTCATCCGCACGACCGAGCCGCGCCACGTGCGCGGCGTGCAGGCTCTGTTCGAGAAGATCGCGTCGACCGGCGACATCTACAAAGGCAAGTACGAGGGCTTTTACTGCGTCAGCTGCGAGCGGTTCTACCCTGAGAAGGATCTCATCGACGGGAAGTGCCCGGACCACAAGACGCCCGCGGTCTTCCTGACCGAGGACAACTACTTCTTCAAGCTCTCCAAGTACGGCGCGCCGCTCCTCGAGCACATCAAGAAGCATCCGGAGTTCATCGTGCCGGAGATCCGCCGGAACGAGATCGTCAACGTGATCGAAGGCGGGCTCGAGGACATCTCGGTCTCGCGCGCGTCCGGAACGTGGGGCATCCCGCTCCCGATCGACGCGAGCCAGACCGTCTACGTCTGGTTCGACGCCCTCATCAACTACATCACCGGGGTCGGCTACCCGGAGACGAACGGAAATTTCCAGCGCTACTGGCCGGCCGACCTCCATGTGATCGGCAAGGACATCACGCGCTTCCACTGCATCATCTGGCCCGCGATGCTCATGAGCGCCGGCGTGCCGCTGCCGAAGAAGGTGCTGGGGCACGGCTGGGTGCACTTCCAGGGGGAGAAGCTCTCGAAGTCGCTCGGGAACATCGTGAACCCGCTCGATATCGCGGACAAGTTCGGCGCGGATTCCCTGCGCTACTACGTGCTCAAGGAAGTGCCGCTCTGGCGCGACGGCGATTTCACGTGGGACCTGTTCATCCAGCGCTACAACTCGGACCTCGCGAACGACTGGGGCAATCTCTTCACGCGCACGGTCTCGATGATCCACCGCTATCGCGGCGGCAAGCTCGCGATCGTCGAGGCCGGCGACGGCGTGGGCGACGTGATCCGCGAAGCCCTGCGCGACGCCCGCGCGGCCGTGGATCGCTACGAGATCGAGGGTGCGATCGAGGCGGCGTGGAGCATCATCCGCCGCGCGAATCGTCTCGTGGAGGAGCGCGCTCCCTGGAATCTCGCGAAGGATCCCGCGAAGGCGGACGAGCTGGACCGGCTCCTCGGCACGCTCGCGGTGGCGCTCCAGCACACGGCGCTCCTCCTCTTCCCGGTCATGCCGTCCAAGGCGGTCCAGGTCTGGGACACGCTCCGGCTCACGCCGCCCCTGGCCGAGGACGTCCGATTCCCCTCGGAAGGCCTGCTCCTGCCGCCGCCTCCCGTGGGCGTCGAGCTCGGGGAATCCAAGCCGCTCTTCCCACGCATCGAGCGATGATCGACTCCCACGCGCACGTGGGGAGGCCGGAATTCGACCAGGATCGGGACCTCGTCCTGGCGCGGGCGCGCGAAGCCGGTGTAGAACTCGTCATCGAAGCCGGAACGGACGCCCGATCCAGCCGCGCGGCCATCGAATTGGCCCGGCGGATCCCGGGCGTCCGCGCCGCCGTCGGCTTTCATCCATGCGACGTGGCCGGCGACCGGATCGGGGAAATGGCCGAGATCGAGGCACTTGCGGACGAACCCGAGGTGGTCGCCATTGGCGAGACCGGGCTCGATGCCCACTGGCCGGACAATGCTCCCGCCGACGTCCAGGAGGAGTTCCTGAAGCGCCACATCGCGCTGTCCAAGAGGGTCGGAAAGCCTCTGGTCCTCCACCACCGGCAGGCGGGCGAGCGCGTGGCCGAGATCCTCGAGCAGGTTGGTCCGCCCGCCGCCGGAGGCACGTTCCATTGCTTTGCGGGGGATGCGGAGCTGGCCCGCCGAGTGATCCGTATGGGCTTCCGCGTCGGCATCGGTGGCTCGGCCACGTTCAAGAAGAGCCCGCTCCCCGAACTGGTCCGCGAGATTGGACTGGAGCACGTGATCCTCGAGACGGATTCGCCCTACCTCGCCCCCACGCCCCACCGGGGAAAGCGGAACGAGCCCGCCTATCTCGCCCTCGTGCGCGATCAGGTGGCGGGCTCACTGGGAATCGCGCCGGAAGCGCTGGAGAAGGCGACCGATGCCTCGGCTCGCGCTCTCTTCCGGGTCTAGGGGCAGGCGGCTGAACGAGGGCGCGCCGCGCCGCGAGGGCGCTGGCGCGGCTGGCGGTGCCCCGACGTCGGGGGTTCCCGCGGCGCTCCGAGCTCTTGGTGTGCGCCCCAGCCGGCGTCTCGGGCAGAACTTCCTCATCGATCCAAGGGTGGCCGAGCGCATTGCGGCGCTCGTCCTGGATCCGCGCGAGCCGGTGATCGAGATCGGACCCGGGCTCGGCGCTCTCACGACCCTGCTCGCCGCGAGCGGACGTGAGTTCACCGCGGTCGAGTTGGATCTGCGTTTGGCCGAAGCATTGGAGATGCGACTCGCCCCCTGGCTCTCCGCGCGCGTGGTGCGCGGCGACATTCTCGAGCAGCGCGCGGAGGACTTGGTGGGCGGCCCCGCGACCGTCGTCGCGAACCTCCCCTACTCCATCACGACGCCGGCGCTCGAGTGGATCGTGACTCAGGGGGCGCGGGTGAAGCGTGCCGTGTTGATGGTGCAGCGCGAGTACGCGCAGCGGCTGAGCGCCGCGCCCGGTGGCAAGGAGCACGGATCGATCACCGTGTTCATGCAGCTCCATGCGGAGGTGAGGGTGCTGTTCCGCGTGTCGCCGGGGGCATTCCACCCGCGGCCGGAGGTGGACTCCGTGGTGCTCGAGGTCGTGCCGCGGCCTTACCCCGGGACGACGGCGGAGGAGCGCGCGTCGGTGGAACGCCTCGCGCGCGCTGGCATGGGTACGCGGCGGAAGACGCTGGCGAACGCGCTCGGGCGCGCACTCGAGATCGACGGCGCGACGGCGCGGGCCTGGCTCGATGGCGCGGGCGTGGACCCGGGGCGGCGAGGAGAGACGCTGACGGTGGAGGAGTGGATCGCACTCGCGCGGCGAGAGCCAGGGAAGTCGAAGCCGGAATGATCCGTAGCTCGATCACTCCAATCATTCTCGCGTTCGTGACGGTGTGCCTCGCCTGCACAGCTCCATCGGCGCATGCGCAGACGCCGACGGAAGGCATCCCCGACTCTCTATTCGTGCCGAGATCTCGTCAACCGATCAGCTATTACACGTCCTATGACCGCAACATCTCTCGCGCCGCATGGGTGCAGACTCTTTCTTGGGCGCAATATGGAAGCCGATTCTCACTCAATATCGATGGAGCCGCTACCACCGTTAATGCCCTACGTGGCCTGAAGTCGGATGGGCTCGACGGCGACTTCAATGGGAGCGTGAACTTCCAGGCGACAAAGGCCTGGAGCTGGTCACTTGACGGCCGGTTCGGAATCAACTCCACCAACGACGATCGATCGACGACAGACCGAAGGCAGAACAAGCTGCAGCTGCGGACACAGTACAAGTTCAGCCCTCTGCCGAAACTCACGGCCATGGCTCTCGGGTTTGCGGAATTTCAACGCGAGCAGAGCGTTGGAGACAAGACGATACCCGTCTCCCGCGGTGCGTTCCCGGACTCGCTATTCGCAGCCCACGCATCGCACGACTCTTCGTACACGTCGGGCCGGCGTGATGGTGCCACTGGCATGCTGACCTGGAATCCCCAGACGTGGCTCGAAATCGGAAGCACAGGTGCAACGACCTCCATCACTTCTACCGTGAATACCCTCAAACGAGACTTTTGGGTGAGCCAGACCGTTGGCATAGAGGATGTGGACTCCTCCGCGGTGACGAGCACTACGACGCCGAATGGCGATGACCGCCTGGAAAACCATGTGCTGTTCACCGGGAAACCGGGCACCAAGGCGTTGCTCGTTCTCAAAGGCAACCGTGCAAACCAGCAGTACTACTCACTGACGCAGCGCGACCAGGAGGTCTTCAAGTACGGTGCGCGAGCGGCCCTGTTGCACGTGGAGACGCTTCCGTTTTCGGGCGCTTCAGCGACCCTGGATGGCGGTTTGGACCGGAGCTATCAAGACTATAAGTTGCAGTCTCGGTTGAACCGCACCGCCCACGGCGCCAATGTGACGGGCAACCTCACCGTGTTTCGAGCGATCTCCCGCGCGAACGTGAGTTTTACGTTCACGAGGAGCAGAAACGAAAAGACTCCCAACGACAGTACCGTGCAGACGGAGGACATCATCACGCGCGCCGTGAACCTTGGTGGTGGGCGACGTGTCAGCCGGCGCCTCTGGCTCGACGGCGGCGGTGCGATTTCCCTCCTGTCGAACCAGCATGACGATGTTTCGCTCGACAGCGACAAGCTTCTCGGGAACGTCACGGTCGGAGGCGGATATCTGGCGACCCAGCAGTGCAGCACATCGGTGCACTTCTCGGTCAATCGGAGCCACGATGTCGCCATTTCCTATCTGAGCAGCGGAGGCAACAACGTAAGGACGACCTATCAGATGGATGCGACCGTACGGCTCAAGGCGAGCCGAACCCTCACGGTTCTCCAGAATTACTTGATCAACGCGAATTACGCGATTTTCGACTACAACGAGAACGCGAATACGCTCAACAGGATTCGCAGGATCGACACCACGATCCTGGACAGCCTTTTTTCATTTGCCGTGATTCAACTCACACACAATTTCCAGTTCCAGGATCGGGGAAGGTACACTCGGGACTCGGAAGGCGAGCCCCGGGCCTATGCCGTTGCAGAGGAGACGTATGCGCAGAGCCTCAACGTGGGCTTGTCGATACGGGTGGCCAACGGAGTGATCGCGGCGGCCACGCAGTCGCTCGCCAACACCCGTGTTCATTCAGCCACCCCAGGTGTGAATGACACGAACCGAAATCGGTGGAATTTGAATCTTGGCCTCACGGTGGACAGGGAGCTCCCAGGAGAGCTTCGTCTGAACGGGGTCATTCAAAGGATCGGCGAGTACACCGAACGCCCGGGGCCGGATCCTCCACAGGACGTGGTGGACTACTGGCTGGCAGGGGTCACACTGATGAAGGATTTCTGACCATGACTCGCGTCGACACGATTCGCGCCGTCGTCCTGGCGGTAGGTCTGATCGGGGTGGGGTGCGGGCTGTTTGAAACACGCACTCCCGAGCAGCCTCCTCCACCGACCCAGGGCTGTCGGTCCACAACAGGGACGGTCAACAACGGGGCGACCGCCGTGGTACTCAATATCCAGGATTTCTACGGACGCCCGGCCGGCACGACCTGCTACAGCAACCAGATCGACCCGGCGTTCGCGTTTCATCCGGACCCACAGGACTCCTCCCAGTTCCTGCCGCAGACCCCCTTCATTGCCTGGAACGATTCCGTAGAAGCGTACGTGAACTCGGCCATCAGCGGTGCGCAGCAGTCCATTCAAGTGGACTTCGTCGATGAGTACGACCTGGCCCTCGTCTCGACGGACCAGAACACGCAGACCCGCTTCTGGAATTACCAGGTCCTTCTAGCGTATAAAGCGGATCCGCAGAACACCCTTCGCTTCACAGGTAAGGCGGATCTCACGATGCACAAGGGAAGCAACGGGGAGTGGAAAATCACGGATTGGGTCGACCATCGGGGGGGCGCCACCGATTCCACTTGGGGCCTGCTCCGAGCCGCGAACCGGCCGTGATTTTTGGGCAGGCTGGAACCCAAAGGTGACGCCTAGGGTTGACATATGCGGCCTCCCTTTGTATCCTTTAGATCAACCGGCCGCGCCATCCTGAGAGGTCCCACTGAATCCGGTCCTTCGCGCCCTTCGCAGTGCTAACTCAAGGCGACTCCTCCCGTTAGCGCTCCTTTTCCTGGGATTTACCCTTGTCGGGACAGGGTGCATCTTCAGCCCCAGTGAGGACAAGACCCCCCCGCCTCCGCCCGGGAAAACCTACCTGGATCCCATCAGCCCGGAAAACGTCCTGGATAACCTGAAGACCGCCTACGAGGCGCGTGACACCACCGGGTACAAGGCCGTCTACGATACGTCCTATGTGGGTACGTCGCAGGATCTGAACGACCCCCCGGGAACGGTTGTATCCACGTTCCGGTATGCCGATGAGGTTGCCCACATGGCCCATATGGCCCAGGTCACCACGATCGTCTCGGTCGTTTTTGACATCGGTCTGCGAACGACTTGGCAGAGACTCCCTTCGGATGACCTCAGTCATCCCGAGTGGGTGATGATTCAGATCAACAACTCGAAGATTCAGGTCTACGATGGTGCCACCCTGTACAGCGCGGTGAGCAGCAACGCGATCACGTTTACGTTCGAGCCCAAGACTGTCAACGGGCTGACGACATGGACGATCGTGCGCTGGAACGAGATCGCGAGCTCGGTCTAGCCCAGCCTAGCCGCCTCACCTTGACACTCCCCTCCGGCCGCTCCTAAACTGCGGCCGGAGTTTTTGTTTCCGCCTCGCAACGCACCCGCTCCCCACAACGAGAACCGGTGGCCCGTAAGTCGCGCAAGGCAACCCGCGGGGGCCAGAGATCGATCCCCTGGCTCTGGGTGATCGCGGCTGTCGTCCTCGTGGCTGCGGCCTTCGCCATCGCGCGCCATCACGGGCGTCCCTTCGGCGGCGCGATGAGTCCGGGCAAGTCCTCGAAAGCCGCTCTGGTCGAGCCGACACAGCCAACCGCCGCAGCCGACGAGCCCTTCCTTCCCATCGAGGTCAAATCCGACTGGGATCGCATGCGGCTCCGCACCGAGTCCGAATTCCTGCGCATCGCCAAGGGCAGCGATCGCGCCGCGCTCAACCGGCTCACGAGCCGCACGCTTCGCGGCGCGCTCGAGGATGCGGGCGTCACGCGCGAGATGATCGACGAGCGTCCGGGCGCGGCCGCCGCGGCCGGGGTCGGAGCGGCGCCGGTGCAGTGGCGCATCCAGGTGCCGCCGAGGGCCTCCCTGTTCAAGATCAACGACGCGGTGGCGCAGGCGATGGAGGTGCTCGGCGGCGAGGTGATCAGCGGCCGCGAGCGTCCCGGGCGCGTGCTCGGCACCGCGCTCGATCTCCGCGTGGGCTATGGCGACCGGGTCACGCACGCGATCGTGGTCGAGCCGAATCCCGATCTCTCCGACACGGGGAGCGAGATCGCGTTCGTGGTCATCGACCTCGATCCGGCGAGCGAGCCGCTCTTCCGGTCCTTCATGGAGAGCAAGATCCCGTTCACGATCGCGCTCCGGCCGGACCTCCCGCACGCGGGACGCGCCGGGCGCGAGGTGAAGGACGCCGGCCGCGAGCTCTTCCTGCACCTGCCCATGGAGCCGCGCGGCTATCCGCGCGTGGATCCGGGCAAGAACGCGATCCTGCTCGACCTCTCGCGCGTGGAGATCGAGGAGCGGATCAGCCGGAGCCTCGGAGCGCTGGGCGATCCGCAGGGCATCGTGACGCGGATGGGGAGCGCGGCCGTGAACGATCCGGACGTGATGCACGCGGTGCTCGGGGAGGTGAAGCGACGGGACATCCTCTTCGTCGACGCCCACGGATCGGGGCCGAGCGTGGTCGAGGAGACGGGCGAGGAGATGGGCGCGCGCACGCTGACCCTCGGCGCCACGCTCGACGGGAGCGGCTCCCCGGCCGCGATCCGCGCGCGGCTGGATCAGCTCATCCAGACGGCGCAGCAGCGGGGCGCGCTCGCGGTGGCGGTGCGCGCGAACTCCGTGGTGCTCACGGTGCTCGAGGCGGAGCGGGACAAGCTCGAGAAGGAAGGTGTCGCCATCGTGCCCGCGTCGAAGCTGGTTCTGTGAGCCGCTCCACCGAGCTCAGCGTCAACGTCGACCATGTCGCCACCCTGCGCCAGGCGCGCGGGGGCGTCGAGCCCGATCCCGCGCGCGCCGCGGTGCTCGCGCTCGACGCGGGCGCGGCGGGGATCACGGTCCATCTGCGCGAGGACCGCCGCCACATCCAGGACCGCGATCTCGAGGCGATCCGAGCGCTCCGACGCGGCGAGCTCAACTTCGAGATGGCGCTCACCGACGAGATGATCCGGATCGCGATCGCGACCCGCCCGGAGCGGGTGACTCTCGTTCCCGAGCGACGCGCGGAGCTGACGACCGAAGGCGGGCTCGATCTCCGCCGCGATCCGCAGCGCCTCGCGCAAGGATGCGCCCAGCTCACCCAGGCCGGGTTGCCGCTGAGCCTCTTCCTCGACCCTGACCCCGAGATTGCGCCGCTCGCGCGCGATACGGGCGCCACGATCGTCGAGATCCACACGGGTCATTACGCAAACGCGCGCGGCGCGGACTCCGTGGAGCGCGAGCTACAACGAGTCGCCCAAGCCGCCAAGGCGTTCGAAGCCGCGGGACTCGAGGTCCACGCGGGGCACGGCCTCAACACCACGAACGTCGGACCGCTCCTCCAGCGCTATCGCTTCGGCGAGTTGTCGATCGGACATCACATCATCTCCAGCGCGATCGAGATCGGAATGACGCGCGCGGTCCGCGAGATGATCGATGCGCTCCGCGCCGTCTGATTCCGCATCACCACACAGCGTTGCGCGTGAAACCAAAGCGAGCGATGTCCAACCCGTAACACGAGCCCCCGAGCCGGGCCCATCACCCACATCACCGTGGACGATGACGGCTTGCCGGCGGCTCCTTCCTGGTGCGGCGCGCCACGTTACAGACGTAACAGTGAAGGAATGCATTCGTAACATCTCGTTTACCCAAGGCCCGTAGGTTCACGCTTCGACGAACGTGGTCCGGCGCGCGGGGCAGGCGCTCCGAGGCGTGGAGACGGACCGACGTCACAGGGAGCCGAAATGAGGCCGAACGTAGTAGCTGGGCTGCTGGCAGTCAGCGCCGTCGTGATGGTCGCAGGATCCGCCCTCGCGCAGACGGACACCACCCGCACCACCCCGTCGTTGCCGCCGCCGCCGCCGGTCACTGGGACCGAGCCGGACTTCCCGCGCGGCCGCATCAGCGGTCTCGTGTTCGGCGACCTCTACTACAACCTCGCCGGCGACCCGACGCACCACTACAACGCGGCGGGCGCGGACAGCGGCAAGAACTACATCGATGGAAACGGGGTGCCGATCACGAAGGACCTGAACGGCGCCCAGATCCGCCGGATCTACTTCCAGCTCGATAACGACCTCTCGATCAAGTACTCCACCCGGTTCCGTCTCGAGGCGGACAGCCGGGAGCTGACATCGGGCGGCAAGATCGGCGTCTTCGTGAAGGCCGCGTACCTCCAGGCCAAGAACTGGATCCCGGGCGGCAACGCGTTTCTCGGTATGACGAGCACCCCGACGTTCGAGAATTCCGAGGAATTCTGGGGGTATCGCGCCATCGAGAAGACGATCGTCGACTTCCGCGGCCTCTCGCAGGCATCCGACCTGGGCGTCTCCCTCAAGGGCTTCGCCGACGCCGGCCACAAGATCGGCTACTCCGGCATGGTCGGCACGGACACCGGCCAGCGCCCGGAGAACAACCGCCAGAAGCGCGCCTACCTCTCGATTCCGCTCCGGCCGCTCGAAGATCTCCGGATCGAGCCGTACGTCGACTACGAGTGGATCCGCACCAATACGGGCGAGCACGACAGGGCTCTCTACAAGATTTTCGCGGGATACGAGTTCAAGCGTGTCGCACTGGGCGGCGAGGGATTCAAGCAGGTGGTCCATGGCGGCAATGCATCGCCTACCTACACGTATCCTGTGGGCTACTCCGTCTTCGCCCGAGTCGCCGGGACGCCGAAGCTTCATGGATACCTGCGCTACGACAAGTTCCAACCCGACACCAAGGGGGCGAATCGCGTCGACCAGAGCCTCTACATCGCAGGGTTCGACTGGGAGCCGTACAAGGACGTGCACCTCATGCCGAACATCGAGTCGCTTCAATACGACGCACGCGGCACGGCGGCACCGCCGAGCCACCACGACACGCAGGCGCGGATCACGTTCTATTACCGGTTCTCCAAGCCCTGACAACCTTGACGACAAGGAGCTGAACACCATGACTCGAATCTCTCGAACTCTCTGGGCCGTGCTCGCGCTGGTCCTGATCGCAGCCTTCGCGGGCAACGCGACGGCCGAGGTCAACCTGACCGGCGCCGGCGCGACGTTCCCCTACCCGCTCTATTCCAAATGGTTCGACATCTATCAGAAGGAGACCGGGGTCAAGATCAACTACCAGTCGATCGGATCCGGCGGTGGCATCCAGCAGGTGAAGGCCGGCACGGTCGACTTTGGCGCGAGCGACGCCGCGCTCTCGAACCAGCGACTCAAGGAGATGCCTCGGCCGGTGCTCCATTTCCCGACCGCCGCGGGCGCCGTCGTGCTCGCCTACAACGTCGACGGTCTCACGCAGCCGCTCAAGCTCACGTCCGACATCATCGCAGGCATCTACCTCGGTAAGATCACCCAGTGGAACGACAAGGAGATCGCGGCCGTCAACCCGGGTGTGGCGCTCCCGCCGTCGCCCATCCTCGCGGTGCACCGCTCGGACGGCAGCGGCACGACGAACATCTTCACGACCTATCTCGCCGTGGTGAGCCGTTCCTGGAAGGAATTGGTTGGCGCGAACACGTCGGTCTCGTGGCCCGTCGGCATCGGCGGCAAGGGGAACGAGGGCGTGGCCGGGCTCGTGCGCCAGACCCCGGGCTCGATCGGATACGTGGAGCTGGCCTACGCGAAGCAGAATCACCTGGCGTACGCGCACGTACGGAACGCAGCGGGCAAGTTCATCGAGCCGACGCTCGCCTCGACGACCGCCGCCGCGCAGGGCGCGGCGGCCGCGCTCGCGAAAGACGTCCGCACGCCGATCGCGAACTCCTCCAATCCGGATGCCTACCCGATCGCGGGCATGACCTTCCTCCTCGTCTACAAGGATCAGAGGGACGCGGACAAGGGCAAGGCGCTCGCCGACTTCATCCGCTGGGCGAATTCGAAGGGACAGGAGATCAACGAGACGCTGGAGTACGCTCGTCTACCGGAGCCCGTGGTGAAGGTGAACGAAGCGACCTTGATGCAGCTCCGCCTGGCGGGCAAGCCGGTCGCCTCGGCTCGGTAGCGATAGGAGACAAACCATGAAGGCAAACAAGATCCTGACCGCGGCGCTCGTCGCCGCGGCCCTCGCGGGATGCTCGGGCGGCGGTGGCGGAAAAGCGCCCTCCGTCGCTCTCACGGGTGCGGGAGCGACGTTCCCCTATCCGATCTATTCCAAGTGGTTCGAGACGTACCACGAGTCGACCGGCGTGCAGATCAACTACCAGTCGATCGGCTCGGGGGGCGGTATCCAGCAGCTCAAGGCCGGCACGGTCGACTTCGGCGCGAGCGACGCGGCCTTGAGCGACGACAAGCTCAAGGAGATGCCCCATCCGGTCCTCCACATTCCCATGGTGGCGGGGGCGGTCGTGCTCGCGTACAACCTGCCGGAGCTCACGCAGCCGCTCCAGCTCACGCCGCAGGCCCTCGCCGGCATCTTCATGGGCACGGTCAAGACCTGGAACGATCCCGCCATCAAGGCGGCCAACCCCGGCGTGGCGCTCCCCGCGACGGCGGTGCTCGCGGTCCATCGTTCCGACGGAAGCGGGACGTCCAACATCTTCACGACCTATCTCTCGGCGGTCAGCCCCGACTGGAAGAGCAAGGTGGGGGCGAACACCTCGGTTGCATGGCCGGCCGGAGTCGGCGCGAAGGGCAATGAAGGCGTCTCGGGGCAGGTGAAGCAGACGCCGGGCTCGATCGGCTACGTCGAGCTGGCGTACGCGAAGCAGAACAACCTCGCCACGGCCAAGCTGCAGAACACCTTGGGCGCGTTCGTCGAGCCCTCGCTCGCGTCGACCACGGCGGCCATTCAGGCCTCCGCGCAGGCGCTCGCGGCGGACGTGCGCGCGTCGACGGTGAACGCGGCCGGCCCCGATGCCTATCCGATCGCGGCGCTCACGTTCATCCTCGTCTACGAAGACCAGAAGGACGCGGCGAAGGGGAAGGAGATCGCCAACTTCCTCACGTGGGCCATCCACCAGGGGCAGGACGAGGTGGAAGCGCTCCAGTACGCCCGCCTTCCCGCCGAGGTCGTCACGGTGGACGAGGGCTCGATCGCCAAGCTCACCTCCGGCGGCAAGCCCCTCGCCTCGCGATGAGACGACCTCTCCCGCCGCGGCGGCGCGGCCCGACGATCGACGGCGTGTATCGACTCGTCCTCGCGTCGGCCGCGGGGGTGGTCTTCCTCATCGTGGCGCTCATCGCGGTCGAGGTGGCCCACGGCGCGATGCCGTCCATCCGGACGCTCGGGTTCGGGTTCCTCACGCAGACCCAGTGGGATCCGGTCGCCGATCACTACGGCGCGCTTCCCTATCTCTACGGCACGCTCGTCTCGTCGCTCCTCGCCCTCATCATCGCGGTGCCGCTCGGCCTCGGGAGCGCCGTGTTCCTCGCGGAGCTGGCCAAAGGAAAGGTCGCAGCCACGATCTCCTTCGTGATGGAGCTCCTCGCGGCGATCCCGAGCATCGTGTACGGCATCTGGGGCTTCTTCGTGCTCGCGCCCTTCTTGAGAACCGTGCTGGAGCCCTGGCTCATCTCGAACTTCGGGTACCTCCCGCTCTTCCGCGGCACTCCGTTCGGGATCGGCATGCTGAACGCGGGGATCGTGCTCGCGATCATGATCGTCCCGACGATCGTGTCGATCTCTCGGGAAGTCCTCCTCGCGATTCCGCGCACGCTCCGCGAAGGCTCGCTCGCCCTCGGCGCCACGCGGGCGGAAGCGATCGGCATCACCCTCGACGCGGCCAAGCCCGGCATCCTCGGCTCCGTCGTGCTCGCGCTCGGGCGCGCGCTGGGCGAGACCATGGCGGTGACCATGGTGATCGGGAACACGAACCGGATCTCGGCCTCGCTCCTCGATCCAAGCGCGACGATGGCGAGTGTCATCGCCAACGAGTTCACCGAGGCGACCGGCGCGCTCTATCTCTCCGCGCTCATCCAGATCGCGCTCGTGCTCTTCGCGGTCACGATCGTGGTGAACGCGCTCGCGCGCGGCCTCGTCTGGCTCACCACCGGCGGGCGGCGCGACATCGCGGCGGCCACATGACCCCGGCCGGGACCATGGCGGCGCCCGCGTGGGTGGACCGCACGCCACGCTCCGTCCAGCTCTGGCGCGCGACCCTCAACAAGATCGTGCTCGGAGCCTGCATCCTCGCCGCGGGGCTCGTGGTGCTCCCGCTCGTGCTCATCGTGGGCTACCTGATCGCGAACGGATTCGCCGGCCTCAATCTCGCCTTCTTCACCCACATGCCCAAGCCCGTGGGAGAAGCGGGAGGCGGCATGGCGAACGCCATCGTGGGCACCTTGCTCGTCGTGGGCGTGGCGGCCGCGATGGCGCTCCCGCTCGGCATCGCGGCGGGGGTCTATCTCGCGGAGTACGGCCGCGGGCGATTCGCCTCGCTGGTCCGGTACACGACCGACGTCTTGAGCGGCGTCCCCTCGATCGTGGTGGGCGTGGTCGCGTACGGACTCGTGGTGATTCCGATGGGCAGGTTCTCGGGCTTCGCCGGAAGCGTGGCGCTCACGATCCTCATGCTGCCGCCGATCATCCGCGCGACGGAGGAGATGGTGCGGCTCGTGCCGCAGTCCTACCGCCAGGCGGCGCTCGCCCTGGGGGCGCCGCGGTGGAAGACGACGCAGCAGATCGTGCTGCCGGCGGCGCGGGCGGGGATCGTGACGGCGAGCATGCTGGCGGTGGCGCGCGCGGCGGGCGAGACGGCTCCGCTCCTCTTCACCGCGCTGGGGAACCGATTCTGGTCGCTCAGCATGGACCAGCCGATCGCGACGCTGCCGGTCTTCATCTATGACTACGCGAGGGCGCCCTACACGGATTGGAATCGGCAGGCGTGGACCGGGGCGCTGGTCCTGGTGCTCCTCGTGACGCTGATCTCGCTGGTGCTGCGGCTCACCGTCCGGCGGGTTCGCGACCGCTAGACTTCTCCGCGATCTCGTCCGCGTGGTGCTTGATGACCCGCGCGTCCGCGACGAAGACGGTCTCCTCCGCTACGTTGGTGGCCAGATCCGCCACCCGCTCCAGATTGCGGCTCGCGAGCACGAGCTCGAGGGACTGAGGAACGATCCCCGGATCGTGGACCATCTCCGAGGAGAACTTCGCGAAGATCTGGGCCTTGAACGTGTCGATCTCGGCGTCGCTCTCGCACACGCGCTTGGCGAGCGGCCCGTCGTGGGCGAGCCAGGCGGAGACCGCGTCCCGGAGCATGCGCATGGTGCGCTCGCCCATGGCCATCACCTCGGTCATGCCCTTTCCGGGCGGCAGGTCCGCGAGCTTCTGCGCGCTCTGCGCGAGATTGACGGCGTGGTCTCCCATCCGCTCCAGGTAGTTGGACACGCGGATGGATGCCACGAGGAAGCGAAGGTCGCGCGCGACCGGCTGCTGGAGTCCCAGGAAGTCGAGGCACCGGCGCTCCACCTCGAGCTCGATCCGGTCGATCGCCTGGTCCTCGTCCACGACCTCGCGCGCCAGGCGGGTGTCGCGGCGGTTCATGGCCTCGAGCGCCTTGGACAGCGCGGTCTCGACGCGTCCCGCCATCTCGCCCAGGCGGTCCTGCAGCGTATGGAGATCGTGGTGAAAGTGACGTTCCATGGTCGGGACCTCGGGGCTTCGGGTCGCGTACGGGAGGACGCGGATCAACCGAAGCGGCCGGTGATGTAATCCTCGGTCAGCCGCTCGCGCGGCGACGTGAAGAGCGTGCGCGTAGGCCCTTCTTCGATGAGCTTCCCGTTGAGCATGAAGGCGGTTTCGTCGGAAACCCGCGCCGCCTGCTGCATATTATGCGTCACGATGGCCACAGTGACGCTGCTTTTGATTTCGAGCACCAGCTCCTCGATCTTGGCCGTGGCCGTGGGATCGAGGGCGGAGGCCGGCTCGTCGAGGAGCAGGACCTCGGGCTCCACGGCCAGGGCGCGCGCGATGCAGAGGCGCTGCTGCTGCCCGCCGGAGAGGCCGAGGGCCGAGCGGTTCAGCCGGTCCTTCACCTCTTCCCACAGCGCCGCCCGCCGGAGCGCGGATTCCACGATCTCCTCGAGCTTCCGGCGGCTCGAGATGCCCTGGAGCCTGGGCCCGTAGGCCACGTTCTGGAAGATCGACATCGGGAACGGGTTCGCGCGCTGGAACACCATCCCGACCCGGCGCCGGAGCGCGACCAGGTCGGTGGAGGGGCCGAGCACGTCCTGGCCGTGGAAAAGGATCGATCCGTCGTAGCGTACGGGAGGGAAGAGGTCGTTCATCCGGTTGAAGCACCGGAGGAGCGTCGACTTTCCGCAACCCGACGGGCCGATGATCGCGGTGATCCGATTCACCCCGATCGCCAGGTCCACGCCATTGAGCGCGTGATGCGCGCCGTACCAGAGCGACAGGTTCTGCGTCTTGAGAACCGGTTCCATCGCGGTGGCGGGCGCTGCCTGAGCGTTCATGGACGGCTCCGGGTACGGAAGCGGTGACTCCGCCTTCGGGGCGGCTGGGTTCGGCCTGACGTTGAGAAGCGCGGTCCGTGCCATGCCTTCATGCTATTGGAGCTCCGACGCTCGCCCATGTCGAACTTGTTACGATCCGGTTACGCCGCACCGGCGTCCCCCGCCGGCATGGGCCCGCCCGGCCCGGCCACCGGGATCTCGAACGAGAAGGTGCTCCCCTCCCCGGGTTTGCTCTCGACCCCGAGCTTCCCCCCATGGAGCTGGATGACGTGCTTCACGATCGAGAGCCCGAGCCCCGTTCCCCCCTGGTCGCGCGACCGGCCCCGGTCGACCCTGTAGAACCGCTCGAAGAGGCGCGGGAGGTGCTCCGCGGAGACCCCGCGGCCGGTATCGATCACGAGCACGCGGACCAGGTCTCGTCCGACCGGCTCGACCCTCAGGGTGATCGACCCCGCCTCCGTGTACTTGACCGCGTTGTCGAGAAGGTTACGAAGCGCCAGCTCGAGCCGCTTACGGTCCACCCGCGCGTGCACGCCGGGGCGCGCGTCCACCAGGACATCGAGCCCGCGGCGCGCGGCCAGATCCGTGAACGTGGCGCCGAGGTCGCGCGCGACCTCGCCCAGGTCCCAGTCCTTGAGCTCGAGCGGCGCGTCCGGGCGCTCCAGGTCGGCCAGCTCGAGTAGATCGACCACGAGCGACTCGAGCCGCGAGGCCTGATCGCGGATGGTCTCGACGAAGCGCACGCGATGCGACTCGTCGTCGAGCGCGCCGCCCAGGAGAGTCTCCGCGTAGCCGCGGATCGATGTGAGCGGCGTGCGCAGCTCGTGCGAGGCGTTGGCCACGAACTCGCGCCGCAGCGCGGCCATCGCCTTCTCGGGTCCCAGGTCCTCGACGCTCAAGAGAAGCGACTCGGGGGTGGATCCCTCGGCGCCGACCGGCGTGACGCGGGCCTCGTACTCCCGGCGCCCCCCGCGATAGAGCGTGACGTCGCGCACGAGCCCGCGCCCGCGGCGCAAAGCGTCGAGCGCGATCTGCTCGAGCGCCGGCTGTCTCGCCGCGAAGAGCCGCACCTCGCCCGGCGGCGGCGTGAGTCCCATCATCTCCCAGAAGAGCGTGTTGGCGTGGCGGATCCTTAGATCCGTCTCGAGGAGCGCCAGGCCCAGCGGCAGGTGCCCGAGGATCGACTCGCCGGCATCGCGCTCCGCGCGCAGCTCGAGCACCCGCGCGTTGTGCCTCGCCGCGAGGTCGTTGAGTGCGCGCGCGAGCTGTCCCACTTCATCGTGTTCGTCCACGGGAGCGAGGGTGGCGAGATCGCCCCCGGCCTGCGCCTCGGCGCTCTCCGCGACCGTCGCGAAGCGCTGGTCCAGCGATCGGAAGGAGACATATCCGACGAGGAGCGCCGCGCCGAACAGGACGAGAGGTAGCGCGATCGCGGCGGCGAGGCCCGCCCGGAGCGCGCCCGGCATGAGCCACGCGGTGACAAGGGCGGCGGCGACGAACGCGAGCGCGAGCCTCGTGAACGGCTTCCGCGTGAGCGAGCGCACGTCCAGAGCGTACACCGACGGCGCGTTCGAGGTGGGGCTTATCCCTTCGGCAGCTCGGCCGAGTAGCCGACGCCGGTGACGGTGCGGATGAGCGAGGCTTCCTTCCCGAGCTTGGCCCGGAGGCGGCGCACGTGGACGTCCACCGTCCGCGTCTCGCCGAAGTAACCCAGGCCCCAGACCTTGTCGAGGAGCTGCTCGCGCGTGAAGACGCGGCCGGGCCGCTCGAGCAGGTACTCGAGCAGGCGGTACTCGGTGGGCGTGAGCCGAAGCTCGCGCTCGTTCATGAAGACCTGGTGCCGCTCGCGGTCGAACCGTAGCGGGCCGATCTCCGTGGGTGCGATCCGCTCCTCGCCGCGCGTCCGCCGGAGAATCGCGCTCACGCGCGCGACGAGCTCCTTCGGCGAGAAGGGCTTGGTCAGGTAATCGTCGGCACCGTGCTCGAAGCCGACGAGCTTGTCCATCTCGGTGCCGCGCGCGGTGAGGATGAGAACCGGTAGCGTGCGCGTGCGCGCCTCCGCCCGGATCGCGCGGAGCACTTCCAGACCGCTCTTGTGCGGGAGCAGGAGATCGAGGACGAGGAGATCGGGGGGCGACTGGAACACCCGCTCGAGCCCCGATTCACCGTCGCGCTCGGAGAGAACGCGGTATCCCTCGCGCGCCAGGTTGTAGCTCACCAGCTCGCAGATTTCAGGCTCGTCGTCGATGACCAGGATCGTCGAGCGCGCGGTCGTCGGCACCTTGGCCCCGTGTCGAACAGCGGGTCGTCGTGAGATCGACGTCGGCGAGTCTACCATGCGCGCGAGGCTACGGCCGGGCGGTTACCGCGGTGCGACGGGAAGGTGTCCATCGTGTAACGGAGAGGCGGACCGCGGCCGCCGGTGTGTGGCAAACTCTATCACCGTGCGTCCGCCCCGGCTCGCGCTCGTCCTCGCCCTCGCGCTCGTGCTCCGGCTCGTGCACGTGGGCGCGCCGATCCTCGGCGTCCACTCCTGGCGCCAGGCGGACACCGCGGCGATCGCGCGGAACTTCCACGAGAACGGATACCGCTTCTTCGAGCCGCAGGTGGACTGGGGTGGCTCGGGGCCGGGCTACGTGGAATGCGAGCTTCCGGCGTTTCCCTATGCGGTCGCCCTGGCGTACGGCGTGCTGGGTCCATCCGAAGCTTGGGGACGCCTGCTTGCCGCGCTTCTCTCGACGCTGACGGTCTACCTTCTCTATCGCCTCGCGCGCGACGCCTATGGCGACGATCGGGCGGCGCTCGCGGCGGCGTTCGTGTTCGCCGTGCTGCCGCTTTCGGTCTTCTACGGCCGCGCGTTCATGCCCGAGTCCGCGATGCTCTGCGCGAGCGTGGCCGCGCTTCATGCGTTCGACCGGTGGACCGCGACCGGGAAGCGCCGGTGGTATGTGCTCGCGGCGGTAACGACCGCCACGGCCGCTCTCCTCAAGCTTCCCTGCCTCTATCTCGGGCTTCCGCTCCTGTATCTCGCGTGGCGCACATGGGGCGCGGGGTTCGTGCGGCGGCCGGCGTTGTGGCTCTTTGCCGTGCTCGTTCTGGCTCCGGTCGCGCTCTGGTATGTGCACGCGCACGAGCTCTACCGGCACGGGGGCGTGACGTTCGGGATCTGGGGGTACGGCTCCGACAAGTGGGGCAACTGGGGACTCGTCGCGAGCTCTGACTTCTGGAACGGCGTCCTGCTCCGAAGCCTCGCGGAGCGCCAGCTCACCTGGGCCGGCGTCCCGCTCGCGGTCGCCGGATTGCTCCTGCCGCGCGTCGGTCGCCGGGGAGGGCTCGTGGACTGGTGGCTCGCCGCGCTCGGCGTCTATCTGGTCGTCGTGGCGCGCGGGAACCTCCTGCACGAGTACTACCAGCTCCCGTTCCTCCCACCCCTCTCGATCGCGATGGGACGCGCGATCGCGGCCGCGTTCGCGCCGGGGGATCGCCGGGCTCTCCGCGCCGGGGTGGCGACAGCGCTCGTAGCAGCGATGCTCGTCTTGAGCGGCTCGAGGCTCACATCGTACTGGCGCCGGGAAGAGCCTCCGAGGTCCATGCTCCACCGGCTCGCGCAGGAGGTCGACCGGCAAACCCGTCCCGGCGCGCGCATCGTGGCGCTGGATCAGGGGAATCCAACGCTCCTCTATCTGGCCCACCGGAAGGGATGGCATGCGCGCTGGGAGGATCTCGTCCCAGCCACCCTCCAGGCACGCGCGGCCGAGGGGGCGGGCTACGCCGCCGGACTCAGAGAGGACCTCCACGGCTCGACCGCGATCGAGGACGCCGTCCGCGCGGGGGTCGGGCGCGACCTCCTGCGCTCCGATCCCGACGCGTTCCTGCTCCAGCTCACGCCCCCCCGCGCGGGCGGAACCGACGGCGACTGAATCTCTTGGATTGACTTGCCCCCGTCCGCTCGGGTAAATTCCGGCGTTCTCATTTCATCATCGCGTATCGGCTCTGGGGGTAGGGCGTGACACCGAGCGACCGCCGCAAGTTATTCGGAACGCTGATCGGGCTGGCCATCTGCATCTGGGCGCTCTGGCCGACCTTCCAGTTCTACGCCTTGAGCCCGGCCCAGCGCCGGGAAGTGCTCCAGGCTCGGCCGGCGTCGGCCACCAATGACGTCGAGCGCGAGCGCCTCACCAAGATGGCCAAGCTCCGCGACGGCGCCATCAAGCTCGGCCTCGATCTCCAGGGAGGCATGTACCTCCTCCTCGAGGTGGACAAGTCCAAGCTCGGTCCGGCCGAAGCGAAGAACGCGGTCGACCAGGCCATGCAGATCATCCGCAACCGAATCGACCAGTTCGGCGTGGCGGAGCCCACCATCCAGAAGCAGGGCGACAACCGCATCCTGGTCCAGCTCCCCGGCCTCCTCGACCAGGGGCGCGCCAAGGAGCTGATCGGGCAGACCGCCCTCCTCGAGTTCAAGATCGTCAAGACGGACGACGAGGCGCATGCGCTCTTCAACCGCATCGACGGCTACTTCGCGCGGAAGATGGGCGGCGCGGCCGCCGACTCCAGCGGGCCCGACTCCCTCCGGCATCCGTTCACGGGCCGCTTCCTCACCGTCGCCCAGGGATCGGAGAGCTTCGCCCTTTCGTCCGAGGTCGCAGCGATCGACTCCATGCTCACCGTGCTCCGGGCCGACTCCACGTTCACGATGGACGCGGCGATCGCCTGGGACTCGCACGAGACGGAGCTCCAGGGGCGTAGCGGGCGCAACCTCTACGTGCTCGACAAGGAGCCCCAGATGAGGGGGACCGAGGTCGCCAGCGCGCAGATGCGTCTCGACCTCGACCAGGAGCGCCCCGGCTCGCCCGGCGTTGCCTTCAACCTCACCAGCAAGGGGGGCGCGGTCTTCGCCGACATCACGTCGCGGAACGTGCAGCGCCGCCTGGCCATCGTCCTCGACAACCGCGTGCAGTCGGCGCCCAACATCCGCGAGCGGATCCCGGGCGGCCACGGCTCGATCACGGGCTCGTTCACCGAGGAGGAGGCGCAGAACCTCTCCATCGTGCTCCGCTCGGGCGCGCTGCCGGCCCCGGTCAACATCGTCGAGGAGCGCTCGGTGGGCGCCTCGCTCGGACAGGATTCCATCGAGAAGGGCGTGCGCGCCGGCGCGGTGGGCACGCTCCTCGTCGTCATCTTCATGGTCGTCTACTACCGGTTGTCGGGACTCGTCGCCGTGACCGCGCTCCTCCTCAACATCATCGGCCTGCTCGCGGCGATGGCTGGTTTCCACGCCACGCTGACGCTGCCCGGCATCGCGGGCATCGTGCTCACGATCGGTATGGCCGTGGACGCGAACGTGCTCATCTTCGAGCGCATCCGCGAGGAGCTCCGCAACAAGCGGACCGTGCTCAACGCGATCGACATGGGCTACTCGCGCGCGTGGCGCACCATTCTGGACGCGCACGTGACGACGCTCCTCTCGGCGGTCGCCCTCATGTCCTTCGGCACCGGCCCCATCCGCGGGTTCGCGATCACGCTCTCGATCGGCCTCATCATCAACATGATCACCGCCGTCTTCGTCTCGAAGATGATCTTCGACGCCTGGTCGCTCCGGCGGAAGGTCAGCACCATCAGCATTTAGCTAAGGAGAACCGGTGCTCGAAATCCTTCATGGCGTGAATGTCGACTGGATGGGCAAGAGGCACATCGCCTACTGGATTTCCGGCATCTGCGTCCTCATCTCCATCGTCTCCCTGATCATGCACGGCGGTCCGCGCTACGGCGTCGACTTCACGGGTGGAACCCTGGTCGAGCTCCAGGTCACCCCGCCCATTCCGGTCGACAACGTCCGGCGCGCGGTGGATCAGGCCGGCTTCACCGGCTCGGAGATCCAGTCGCTCAACATCCCCGGCCAGTACCTGGTGCGCATCGGCCTGACCGAGATCCATCACGTCGATCCCGCCCCGCGCGTCCGTGAGGCGGTGGCCGTCACCAATCCCGGCTCGACCGTCGAGATCCGGAAGGTCGAGACCGTGGGACCGCGCGTCGGAAGCGAGCTTCGCGGAAGCGCCCTCAAGGCGATCTTCCTCGCGCTCGGCTTGATCCTGGTCTACGTGGCCTTCCGGTACGACTGGCGCTACTCGCTCGGCGCCGTGGTCGCGCTCTTCCACGACGTCTTCATCGCCCTGGGCGCCGTCTCGCTCACGAACAAGGAAGTCACGCTCACGATCGTGGCCGCGCTCCTCACGATCGCCGGCTTCTCCATCAACGACACCATCGTGGTCTTCGACCGGATCCGGGAGCGCAAGCAGACGCTCCGACGCGAGCATCCGGCCAAGGTCATGAACATCGCGGTCAACGAGACGCTGAGCCGCACCATCATCACGTCGTTCACGGTGTTCCTCACCGTGCTCGCTCTCTACCTCCTCGGGGGCGAGGTGCTCCACGACTTCTCGTTCACGCTTCTCGTCGGGATCGTGTTCGGCACCTATTCCTCCGTCTACGTGGCCAGCGGTCTCGCCCTCGACACTCAGCTCTATCTCGAGGGCGAGGGGCTGCGCCGCAAGAAGGCTCCCGCCCCGACCAGGACCGCGAAGACGCGCGGGTAAGGGCGCCGGGCTCCGCCGCGCCGCACGCGGTACGGAGGATCGCAGCATGGCTCGACCGCGAACCGCCCTTGGGTTGGGCGCTGCCACACTCGCAGCGATCTTGGTTGTCGTGTGTCCCCCGGCCGCACGGTCCGCCTGCGCCGAGGAAACTCCCCCGCCGGCCGAGACCACACCTCCGACCGTCGATGACTCTCCGCTCAAGCTTTTCGCCGCGGTGGAGGATGCGTGGATCGCGTCCGACGCGGAGCGCCTGGCCGACATGGTGGACACCACCGTCGTGCGCATCACCCTCGACCCCGGCACCCCGCCGACCTCCGCGATCACGCGCAACGCCGCCCTTTTCCTCTTCCGGGACCAGCTCCGGCTCGTGAAGACGCGTTCCTTCCGCGTGACGCGGCTCGAGATCGCGCAGAAGGCGAAGCCGGCGGCGACCGCCACCGCGCTGTGGAGTGGGGACTGGGGCGGCCGGCGCGGCGTGCGGGATCTCAAAGTGGCCTTCGTCGCGGTGCCTGTCGGGAGCCGCTGGGTCTTGACCGAGGTTCGAACGAACGACTGATCCTTCTTCCCCAGACTCCCTAGGTCGACCGTGTCCGATTCCCGCTCCGAGCACACAACCGCCGACGTCCTCTACGCCTCCGATCTCCACGGGCACACCGGTCTGTATCGCGAGCTCCTCGAGACCGCGTGGCGCCTTCGCGTCCGCGCGGTGATCCTCGGGGGCGATCTCGCCCCGCACGCGGACGTCGCGGCGCAGCGCCGCTTCTACGAGGAAGTCCTCGTTCCGCTGCTGCGCGACTACCGCGCGAAACCGGGTGCGGCGGAGATTTTCCACATCCCCGGGAACGACGACTGGAAGGCCTCGCTCACGCCGCTCTTGGAGTCCTCGCTCTCCGGCACGCACGCGATCCACGGACGCGTGGTCCCTTTCCTCGACCACGGGTTCATCGCGGGGCTTGCTTCGGTTCCGATCACTCCTTTTTCCATGAAGGACTGGGACCGCTGGGAGGAAGGGCTGGCGGCCGCGGCCAAGATGGAGGGATTCCGGAGCGAGCCGGACGGCGGCCTCCGCGCGTACACGTTCCGCGGTCGCGAGCGTCGCGAAGCGCTGGCTGCCGATCTGGATCAGCTCGAGAAGGAGATGCCGGAGTACGGGGCGCCTTTGATCTGCGTCTTCCACGGGCCGCCCTACGGTACCGCACTGGACCAGATCGCCCGCGGAGTGCACGTGGGGTCGCGCGAGTCCCGGCGCTTCCTCGAGCGGCGGCGTCCCCTCCTCGCGCTCCACGGCCACATCCACGAGTCGCCGGCGATTTCCGGCCGGTTCGCCGAGCGGCTTGGCAGTACGATCTGCGTCAACGCCGGGCAGCGGATGGGAAGCGCGCTCCACGCGGTCTGGTTCGGCCTGGACGACATCCCGGGCACGCTCACGCATTCCGTTCTGGGCGCGGCCGAGCTTGCATGAACCCTTCGGTCTAGGCCTTTTGGAACACCGGGGCTTGACCGATTCCCAATTCTGTATACTGTATACAATATGGAGTCGCCCATGAGCCGATGCTCTCCCGCCGTCCCGCGCATCGTCGTATCCGCCCTCATCGCCGTCCTAGTATCACACGCCACAATGGGTTGCAGTCGCGCTCAGTCCGGGGATGACTCCCGCTGGTGGGGCCACATCCGTGCCCTTGCTTCGGACGACCTTCGGGGACGGCGGACCGGAAGCGAGGATTTCGCCCGTGCCGCGGCCTACGTCGCGGCTCAGTACCGCGGGCTCGGCGTCGACTCGCTCGGCCCGGCCGGCTACTACCAGGACGTGCCGCTCGTCTGCCGCACCATCGACGAGTCACGCTGCACGGTGACCCTCCTGCCCGAAGAGGGGAGCCCCAAGGAGCTCCGCCTGGGCGACGACGCGACCCTCATCAAGAGCGCTCCGCTCGATCGGGACATCAACGCGCCCCTCGTCTTCGTGGGTTACGCCGTCGTCGCCCCGGAAGCCAAGTACGACGACCTCGAGTGGCAGGACCTGAAAGGGAAGATCGCGGTCTACGTGGCTGCGGGTCCCGCCGCGGTGCCGGATCCCATGAGGGCCCACGTCCAGTTCGCGGCGGAGCGGTGGGCCCATCTCAAGGCGGCCGGCGCGATCGGCGCGATCGCGATCCCCAACCCGGCCACCATGGAGGCCGGGTGGTCCCGCTACATCCAGAACCGCGCCCAGCCCGGAATGGCGCTGGACGACAAAGCGGACAAGGAGCTCGACGGGCAGCGCTTCGCCATGCGCCTCAATCCGGCGCGCGCGGACACCCTGTTCGAGGGCTCGGAGCACACGTGGTCCGAGATCGCGGCGCTAGCGAAGCGGGGCGAGCAGCTCCCCACGTTCGAGATACCGAGGCGCCTCCGCGCGCACGTGGAGGCGAAGACCTGGCGCCTCCACTCGCCGAACGTGATCGGCGTGATCCCCGGATCGGATCCCGTTCTCCGGAACGAGTACGTCCTCCTCACCGCGCACCTCGACCACCTGGGTGTGGGCGCGCCCGTGGACGGGGACTCGATCTACAACGGCGCGATGGACAATGCCTCCGGCGTCGCCACGCTGCTCGAGACGGCGCGCGCTCTGCGCCAGGGTCCGGCCCCCAAGCGCTCGGTGATCCTGGCCGCGCTCACGGGCGAGGAGGAAGGGCTCTACGGCTCGCGCTACTTCACGCTCCATCCGCTCGTGCCGATGGCGAAGATCGTCGCGGAGATCAACATCGACATGGTGCTTCCCATCGTTCCGCTGACGCACATGGTCGTCTACGGCATGAACGAGTCGTCGCTCGGGCCCCGGGCGACCGCGGTGGCTCAGCGTCACGGCGTCGCGACGCAAAAGGACCCCGAGCCGCAGCGCAATCTCTTCGTCCGTAGCGACCAGTACAACCTGATCCGTGCCGGCGTCCCGTCGCTCGCCTTCGCGACGGGGTTCGAGCCGGACACGCCGGCCGAAGCTCGGCTCCAAGACTGGCGGCACAAGCGGTACCACGCTCCCTCCGACGACCTCGATCAGCCGATCGACCATCAGGCCGCGGCGCTCTGGAACGACATCCTCCTCGATCTCGTGCGGGACACCGCCGATCGCGCGGAGAAGCCGCGCTGGAATCCCGAGAGCTTCTTCGCGCGCTTCGCGAAGCAGCCGGCCGCCGCCGCGACGAGGGAGGCCCGGCGGTGAGACACGAGCCCGCCCGATGACCCCCGGGAGCGCGACCTACCGCACGAGCTCGGCCCCCATCGCGCGCGCGCCGCTCCGGCGCGAGGTGCGTCGGGTCGTGCTCGACCGGATCCTGCGCGGCGAGATCCCGCCGGGCGGCGGCATCAACGAGTCCGAGCTCTCGGTCGACATCGGCGTGAGCCGGACTCCGCTGCGTGAAGCGCTGCTCGGCCTCGAGCGGGAAGGCTTTCTCCGCTCCGAAGCAGGGCGCGGCTTCTTCGCGGCGTCGCTCAGCGCCGAGGACGCCGATGAGCTCTATACGATTCTCTGGACGCTCGAGGGGCTCGCGCTCGCGTCGAGCCCGCCTCCCAATCCGCCGCGCCGGGCCGAGCTCGCCCGCATCAACGCGGACCTCGCGCGCTACGAGCGGATCCCCGAGCGCGCGCTGGACCTCGACCGCCTGTGGCACGACACGCTCCTCGGGGGCTGTCCGCGGCGGAAGCTCCTCGCGATGATCGAGGTGCTGAAGGATCAGGCGCACCGCTACGAGCGCGCGTACATGGCCGACTCGGGACGCGTGTTCGTCTCGACCCGGCAGCACGAGGAGATCCTCGAAGCGCTCGAGAAGGACGAGCGGGACAAAGCGGTCCGTCTCCTCGAGAGCAACTGGCGCGTGAGCCTGGACTTCCTCCTGCCGTGGCTTCGAAAGGCGCGCCCGTGACGGCCGACGCGCTCGCACCCCAATTCATCTTGGAGATCCTCCAGAACCTCGTGCGCATCCCGTCGGTCAATCCGACGCTCGCTTCCGACGAACCGTGCGGTGAGGCGGACATTGCGGGCTTCGTACGCGACTGGCTGGACGCGCGCGGCATCGAGGCGCGACTCGAGGAGGCCGCGCCGGGGCGGCCGAACGTGTTCGCGTCCGTGGGTGCCGATCGGGGCCCGACGCTCGTCTTCTGCGCGCACCTCGACACCGTGGGCACCGCGGGGATGACGATTCCTCCCTTCGAGCCCCGCGTGGAAGGGAATCGGGTGTACGGACGCGGGAGCTTCGACATGAAGGGGGGAGTGGCCGCGATCCTCGCGGCCGCGGTCGCGCTCCGGGACGCCCAGCTCCACGGCCGCGTGCTCCTCGCGCTCGTCGCCGACGAGGAGTACTCGAGTCTGGGCGCCGACGACTTCGTGCGACGACATCGCGCGGATGGCTGCATCCTCACCGAGGCGAGCGAGGGGCGCCTGATCACGGCGCACAGGGGGTACGCGTGGATCGAGGCGCGCACCCACGGACGTCAGGCACACGGGAGCCGGTGGGACATCGGCGTGAGCGCGATCGCGCGGATGGGACGGATCGTGGCCGCGCTCGACGATCTCGACCGGCGCACGCTCCGCGCGCGGACCCATCCGCTCGTCGGACCGGCCTCGCTCCACTGCGCCAAGATCGACGGCGGCGTGGGGCTTTCGACCTACGCGCCCGACTGCACGCTCGCCATGGAGCGGCGCACCATCCCGGGCGAGACCCCCGAGAGCGCGCTCGAGGAGATCCGCTCGACCATCACCGGAGCGGGTGAGGACGCGGACCTGTCCCTCATCTTCTCCCGCCCGCCCCTGACCTGCGATCCGGGAGCCAAGGTCGCCCGCGCGGCGCGCGAGGCGATCCAGGTGGTCCACGGCGAGCCGGCCCAGGAGGGCGGCGTACCGTACTGGATGGACGCGGCCGTTTTCGGGCAGGCGGGTATCCCCGCCGTGGACTACGGGCCTTCCGGGTTCGGCGCCCACGAGGCCGTCGAGTGGGTGGACCTCGACTCCGTGGTGCGGACCGCGCGGGTCCTGGCGGAAGCCGCCCGACGGTTCACGGCGGAAGCCCCCTAACCACCGCCCCCGTCACCCGACCCCAAAGGCCGGTCCCGGCTCCGGAACCTCCCGTTCCGGCCGATGTTTAGCTAGCGGAGCGGGGTTGGCCTTTTCCGCTCTGCTATCCTTGGTCCGAAGGCTCGGAACCCCCAACCCCCCGGCTCCGGGCAGCGTCTCAACTCCCAGGAGATGGAATGCCGCGATTCGCAACGGCAAAACGGTCGGTCGCTGCGGTTTGGACCGCAGGTCTGGCCGTACTCTTGCTCAACCTCGGGCCGACGCTGGCATCCGGGGCTCCCGGCTCCGGCTCCGCCCAGGACGTCTCGGGGGGATTCACGCTCGCCAGGCTGAAATACACGGGGGGCGGAGACTGGTACTCCGACGAGAGCTCGCTCCGGAACCTCCTTCGCGCGCTGAAGGCGCGGGGGGACATCCGGGTGTCGCAGGACAAGGAAGCGGTGGTGACGGCGACGGATCCTGAGCTCTGGAACTACCCACTGGTGTTCATGACGGGGCACGGCAACGTGAAGATGAGCGACGAGGAGCTTCGATCGATGCGCCGCTATCTCGATCAGGGTGGATTCCTCTGGGCCGACGACAACTTCGGCCTCGATAAATCCTTCCGCGAGCTCATGCGGCGTCTCTATCCGGAGACCCCGCTGATCGAGCTGCCCTTCAGCCACGAGCTGTTCCGCACGCCCAATGCATTTCCCAATGGCGCGCCCAAGATTCACGAGCACGACGGCGGCCCGGCGCGGGTGTTCGCCATCGTCAAGGACGGCCGGGTGCGCGTGCTCTACACGTTCGACTGCGACATCGGCAATGGGATCGAGGACGAAGGCGTCCACGACGATCCGGCGGACAAGCGGGCGGCCGCGATGCGGTTCGCCGTGAACGTGGCGACGTACGCGGTGGACAACTGATGAACCCTTCGTACCAGTCTCTTCTCGAGCGGCTCCGCGCGGCTCGGCGGATCATCCTGCTCCGCGCCATCGAGCGCGCGGGCATCGCGACGATCGTCGGGCTCCTCGCCGTGGCGCTCCTCGCGCTCGCGATCGCGCTCGTCGCGCCGCTCTATCGCGCGGAGTACGCCGCCATCCGGAACGCGCTCCTCGGCGCGGCGGGACTCTTCGTGCTCGCGGCCGTCGTGCGCGTGTGGAGCACGAAAGCGGCGCTCTCCCAGGCGGCGATCGAAGCGGGCCGCCTGAGCGGCGATCGCGAGGACGAGCTCCTGGCCGCGCTCGAGCTGTCGCAGGGCGCCCCTATCGACGATGCGTGGACGTCCTCGTCGCTCCGCGAGGCCGCCGTGCGCGCTGCGGCGGAGCGAGCGCAGTCGCTCCCGATCGAGCGGCTCCGCCGCTGGGACCAGCGCGGCCGCTGGCTCGCGGCGAGTGGCGGCGTGCTCATGCTCCTCGCGGTCACCGGCGTTCTCGGTGGATCGCGGACGTCGATGGTGATCCAGCGCATCGCTCGTCCCGGGAGCGCGCCGGTCGCCCCGATCAAGATCCGCGTCTCGCCCGGGAACCGCGAGATCGAGGGGGGCGAGACCGTCTCGATTCGCGCGTACGTCGCGGGCACGCTGCGCCATCCCAAGCTCCTCACGCGCTCGGGCGACGATTGGAAGGACGCCTCGCTCGACGTGGCCCCGAGCTCCGAAGGCGCGCACTCGGGCGAGCACGTCTACGCCGCGACGCTCCGGAACGTGAAGGAGGACGTCACCTACAAGATCAAGATCGCGGACCAGGAGACGCCCGCCTTCGCGCTCAGCGTGCGCGATCTGCCGCGCGCCACGGGATACCGCATCCGCTACGACTATCCGGCGTACACCGGGCTCAAGTCCGAGGAGACGCAGGCCATCACGGCCGATCTCGCGGCGCCGCGCGGCACGCGGGCGGTGATCGACGTCGGGACCAATCGGGCGGTGGACGACGCGGCGATCCTCTTCGACGGTGGCGGGCAGATCGCGGGCTCGGGCGGCGACCACGGGGCCGAGATCGCGGTTCCGATCCGGAATGACGGCCGGTTCTCGATCCGCCTCACGGATCGCCGGGGACGTCGCGCGGTCCTCGGCCCGTTCGAGCTGCGCGCCATTCCCGACCGCCCGCCCACGGTGACCGTGCTCGCGCCGGGCCCCGTGGACGACGTGGGGCACGACATGGGCACCACGATCATCGCCGGCGCGACGGACGACCACGGCGTGCGGAAGATCCTCCTTCGCTACCGCGTGCGCGACGAAGCGGTGAAGGTGGAGACGCTCCACGAGGAGAAGGCGGGGGCCCGGGAGCTCGCGATCCGCTACGGCTGGTCGCTCGGAACATACGGCCTCCTGCCGGGCGACGAGATCGAGTACCAGGTGGGCGCTGTCGACGGCAACGGGGTCGACGGACCGCAGACCACATGGTCCGACTCGCGCCGCCTTCGGTTCCCCTCGGCGACCGAGATCCTGGCGAACATGGACAAGGAGCGGAGCGAGTCCATCGACACGCTCGAGGACGTGCTCAAGAACGTGCGCGACCTCCAGCAGAAGTCGGAGGACCTCTCGCGCGACGTCGGTCGCACGAAGGAGATGAGCTGGGAGCAGAAGCAGGAGCTCCAGAAGAACCTCGAGGGGCAGCAGCAGGCGAAGGAGCAGCTCGACAAGGTGGCCGAGAAGCTGTCGCAGGACGCGGAGAAGCTCTCGCAGTCGCCGCTCCGCACCGAGCTCGTCCAGAAGCTCGAGGAGCTGCATCAGCTCCTGAGCCAGATCAAGGACCAGTCGCTCCTCAAGTCCATGCAGCGGCTCCAGGAAGCCATGAAGAAGATGACGCCCCAGGAGATGGAGCGGGCCCTCCAGAACTTCCAGCTCTCGCAGGACGAGGTGATCAAGAACCTCGAGAAGACCATCGAGATGCTGAAGCAGCTCAAGACGGAGGAGATGCTCGAGGCGGCGTCGCAGCGCGCCGCGGAGATGGAGCGGCGCCAGCTCGCCGTGAACGACTCGCTCTCCCGCGCCCAGGGTGCGGAGAAGAAGAACACGATGAAGCAGCTCTCCGACAGCCAGAAGCAGCTCGCGGACATGTCGAAGGAGCAGTCGGCCGCGCTCGACTCCATCGCGTCGCAAATGAAGCCCGACGATCCCGAGACGTCACAGGACGCGAAGCAGCTCGCGGATCAGTACGGTCAGCAGGGGATGCAGCAGGACATGCAGCAGATGAGCGGCTCGATGGAGGCGGGGGAGCAGTCGGAGGCCCAGCAGCAGGCGAAGCAGCTCTCGAAGAACCTCGAGCAGATGCGGAAGAACGTCGACAAGATGCGCGAGGGCTTCAGCCAGAAGAAGAAGAACGAGCTCGCGAAGAAAATGGAAGACGCCGCGCAGGACCTGATGGACATCGCGTCGGTGCAGGAGAAGCTCCTCTCCGACGACCAGAGCAGCATGAACGACCGCGCCGAGACGCAAAAGGGGCTCCAGGAGACGACCGAGGGAGCCACGCAGCGTATCGGCGAGATGGCGAAGCAGTCGCTCTTCATCACGCCCGACATCGCGCAGTCGCTGGGGCGCGCGCTCACGAACCAGCAGAACGCGGTGGGGCGCTATTCCAATCAGGACCTCGCGGGCGGGTTGAACTCCTCCAAGGAGGCGACGATCTCGCTCAACCAGGCCGCGACGGGACTCCTCCGGCAGAAGGAATCGATGCAGGGGGCCAAGTCCTCGACCGGCATGCAGGAGGCGATGGAGAGCCTCCAGTCGCTCGCCGGCCAGCAGCAGGGACTGAACGAGCAGAGCATGGGCATGATGCCGGGCCAGCAGGACGGATCGGGATCGGGGGATCAAGGGCAGCGGCTCCAGGAGGGCTCCGGGCAGGCGCTCGGGCGCATGGCGGCCGAGCAGGAAGCCATCCGCAAGGGCCTGGACGACGCGATGCAGAAGATGAATCAGAACGGCGGAAGCACGCTCGGCAACATGGGAGACGTCGCCGAGGACATGAAGAAGGTGGAGCAGGACCTCCGCTCCGGCCGCCTCGAGGCCGACACGGTCGAGCGCCAGCAGAAGATCCTGAGCCGGCTCCTCGACGCTCCACGGAGCCTGGAGAAGCGGGACTACTCGCGGAAGCGCACGTCGCGTCCGGGGGTGGACGTGGTTCGGTCGTCGCCGGAGGCGCTGTCGGGGGATCTCCTGAAGTCGAAGCCCTCGCTGGCGGCGCTGCTCGCGCGTGGGAGCCGCGATCCGATCGCGCCGCGGTATCGCGCGACCGTCGATGAGTACTTCCAGTCGATTCTCGAGGGGAAGGCGCGATGACGCGTACGCTTCGGCCACACGGTACCGCGGTCATCGCGGCCCTCGGGCTCGTCCTGATGATCTCGTCGCAGGCCATCGCGAAGCCGAAGCCGGCGGACGACAAGACCGCGCCCAAGGGGACGCAGCCGAAGGCCGCGATTCCGAACGTGCCGGAGCTGCGGAAGCCGGGGGAGGCGCCGCCTCAGGATCCTCGGGCTATGGACGTGTATCGCGCCATCTTGCGGTCGGGGGCGGCGGGTGGGGCCGCGGATACGCTGGGGGACGGGATGTATCGCGCGGCGCTCCAGGCCTTCTACGACGGTCAGATCGAGGCGGCCCAGGTCGCAGCCAATCAGTTCGCGCGGACGTACGTGCGGAATCTCAAGGTGAACGAGGCGCTCGAGCTCGTGCTCCTCGCGAAGAACTGCCGCGATTTCGATTATCAGCCGCTCCGCGCCTACGGCCGCGTGCTGTCGCTCCGCGCCGCGGGGCATCCCGATTCCGCCGCGGCGATCGCGAAGGCGACGCTCCAGGTCTGGCCGGGCTCCGCGGTGCGGTATCACCTTCGCTACCAGCTTGCCGATCTCGCGCGTGAGCGCGGCGATCACACGGAGGCGGTGGCTCAGGCGCTCGCGGTGGCCGATTCGACGTCGAAGAGCCGGCTCGCGCCGGCGGCGCTCAAGCTGGCCGGAGACGAGACGATCGCGATGGGGCAGGGCCAGCAGAAGGCGCTCAAGATCTACGAGGAGCTTCTCACGCGCTACCCCGACTCGCCGCTCGCGCCCGGAGTCCGCTCGCAAATTCTCGACATGAGGAAGAAGCTCCAGCTATGAAGCGATTCCTGACACGTGCGTCGCTCCTGCCGCTTCTCGTCGTTCTCGCGGTCCTGGGTCCCTCGTCGGCCTGGGCCCGCATCCTCGTTCCCATGGATCAGTCGCAGACCGACCATCTTCGCGCCTACGGTCTCACCTACTGGGCCTTGAGCCACGGACTGCGCGGCGAGTGGCTCCTCAACTATCGCGGCGGCTCGTTCCTCCTGCCCGAAAATGCGCAGCTCCAGTCCGAGGCGGTGGTGCGGGGCGTGAGCACCGAGGTGATCGACGAAGGGGCCGTGGCGCGGATCATGGCCGAGATCGCGGACAACAACATGGAGTCGGTCAAGCTGGAGACGACGCCCCGCGTGGCGGTCTACGTGCCGCCCAGCGCGCCGCCGTGGGACGACGCGGTGCAGCTTGCGCTCGACTACGCGCAAATCCCGTACACCAAGCTCTGGGATGCCGAGGTGCTGGACGGGAAGCTCGCGGAGTACGACTGGCTGCACCTCCACCACGAGGACTTCACAGGACAGTACGGGAAGTTCTTCGCCGCCTTCGCCGCGACCGATTGGTACCGCCGGCAGGTCGCCGAGAACGAGGCGATGGCGAAGTCGCACGGGTTCGCGAAAGTGTCGGAGCTGAAGAAGGCGGTCGCGCGCACCATCAAGACGTACGTCGCGAACGGGGGCTTTCTCTTCGCGATGTGCTCGGCCACGGACACGTTCGACATCTCGCTCGCTTCCGAGGGCGTGGACATCGTCGGACCGGAGTACGACCACGACGGCTTCGACCCGAACGCCAACTCCAAGCTCGACTTCTCGAAGTGCCTCGCCTTCCAGAACTTCGAGCTGGAGCTGAACCCGCTCGTCTACGAGTTCTCGAACATCGACACGACCACGAAGGCCTCGACGCGCGGCCAGCGGAACGACTTCTTCACGCTTTTCGACTTCTCGGCGAAGCAGGATCCAGTGCCGTCGATGCTGGTGCAGGACCATGTGGCGAACGTGCCCGGGTTCATGGGGCAGACGACGGGATTCGAGAAGAGCATGTTGAAGCCCGGGATCACGATCCTCGCGGAGACCCAGGGGGCGGACGACGTGAAGTACCTGCACGGCCACTACGGGAAGGGAACGTTCACGTTCTACGGCGGCCACGACCCCGAGGACTACCAGCACGCCGTGGGCGATCCCC
>DATJGP010000180.1:0-10345 GCA_035494915.1 Candidatus Eiseniibacteriota bacterium
GCGTCGGCGACGTACCACTTCTAGAACCGACCAAGGCGGGTTTGACCCGCTTCGGCGAGCAGCAAGGCCGCCCGGCGATTTTCCGCCGGGCGGCCCTTTTTTGTGAAATTGTGTTGACAGCGCTTGAGGGCAGACTTCTACTGATTGACAGGGCATGGTGTTGCGGCGTCCAACGGCGCCGCCGGTGAGCACACACGCGCAATCGAGGAGGTTCATCAAGCCGGTTCAGGTGGATGTGCCTTAAAGGGATACCCATAGTGTGACGATGGAACCGGCAGGGTCGGTTCCCGTGGGAAGAGGGGTGTGGATGGCGGATGACACTCAGGGATCGAGTGACCCTTCGGAAGGCGTTCCACAGTCTTGGAGGGGAGGGCCAGTCATGACGCGACTTCGCGCGTTAGGCGTAGCCACGGTTTTGCTCGTGGTCTGCGCCCTTTTTGTTTCTTGGGGTACCGCCCGCGCCGGCACGACCGGCGGCATCACGGGCACCATCCGTGATGCGGCGACCAATGAGCCCATCGGGCTCGCGACGGTCACCATCCCGGAGCTGAAGCGGGGAGCCACGACCGACGCGCAAGGGCACTTCTTCATCCTCAATCTTCTTCCAGCGAAGTACACCGTACGCGTCGCTTTGCTCGGATTCATTCCTCAGGTCCGGGAAGGCGTCGAGGTGTTTCCGGACTTCAACGCCAAAGCGGACTTCAACATGACCTCCACGGTCCTCAAGGACGTCCAGGAGGTCCAGGTCCGGGGTGAGCGTCCACTCATCCAGAAGGACGTGACCACCACCACCAGGTTCCTGAGCGGCGACGAGATCAAGAACCAGCCGCTTCGCGGGTATCAGGAGGCGGTGGCCCAACAGGCGGGCGTGGTCTCGTTCAACCTGAACAACCTGAATCAGGTGAGCGCCGGGACCGAGATCCAGAACAGCAACACCCTCATCATCCGCGGCGGCCGTCCCAACGAGGTCGCGTACTACGTGGACGGGTTCTCGCAGCAGGATCCCCTCACCGGGTTCTCGACGACCTCCATCGCGAATGACGCGATCGACGAGGTGGTGGTCCAGTCCGGCGGGTTCAACGCCGAGTACGGGCGCATCAACTCGGGCATCGTGAACGTGGTGACGCGGGAAGGCGGGGATCGCTACTCCGGCTCCCTCGAAGGCCAGCTCGGGGACTACCTCGACCGCCGCGGCGATCACACGATCGTGTCGGCGGCGCTCGGCGGGCCCGTCACGCCTAGCTTCAAGAACCTGACCTTCTTCCTCTCCGGCGAGCATCAGGACATCGACGACCGCAAGCCGAGCTGGATCACCGAGGAGCTATTCCTGCCCCAGCAGCCCGGCCTGTTCGAGGACGGCGTCCTGCCGGCCAACGACAGCGAGTCCTGGGCGACCGCGGGCAAGATGGCCTACAAGCTCTCCCCGACCAAGACGGTCCGGGTGGGCGGTACGTACAACAGCGACGACTGGCGCCAGTACCTGAACACGTACCGATTCGACCTGGCCCATGCGCCGCGCTACGAGGACAAGAACTATTCGGCGTTCGGCTCGTGGAACCAGACGCTCAGCAACCGGAGCTTCTACGAGATTCGCGCGAACATGTTCTCCACGGAGCGCATCCGGGGCGACGGCGTCTACCTCGACGACCTGCATGCGTACGCAAGACCGAGTGGAAACCCGTCGTTCGACGATCTGGCGCTCTTCTGGAACGGCGACGATCCTTCCACCGCGGGCGACGAGGGGCACGTCTTCAACGATCTCCTGCACCGGAAGTCGTCGTACTGGGGCGCGTCGGCCAACTACACGAACCAGGTCTCCCAGAAGCTGCAGCTCAAGCTGGGCGGCGATTTCCAGCGCCACACCCTCCGTTACTACGATCACTACACGCCGACGCAGGCGTTCGACGAGAACGGCAACCCCGACAACGTGAAGGACGTCGACCACTACGGCTATGACGCCCTCGGGAACGAGCTCGACGAGGGAGACACCTTCACGGACGTGAACGGAAACGGCAGTCACGATTCCGGCGAGCCGTTCCAGGACTTGAACGGGAACGGGATCTACGACAATCCGCTCGACGTGGCGAAGCACCCGAAGGTGGCGTCGGCGTACGTGCAGGGCAAGTACGAGCAGCTCGGCCTCGTGGTGAACGCGGGGCTTCGCTGGGACTACCTGACGCCCTCCACCCACGCGCTCGTGAGCGAGTCCTTCCCGCTCGGGCCCGAGTTCGCCGATTCGACCAACAGCCCGACGGCACTCAGCTCACAGGATCTCGAAGACTCCAAGGTCTACCAGCGGCTGAGCCCGCGTCTCGGCATCGGGTTCCCGATCAGCGACCAGACGCTGCTCCACGTGAACTACGGCAAGTTCTTCCAGCAGCCGAATCTTCAGGACCTCTACGTCAGCTACGCGTTCCTGGAGCACAAGATCAACACGGGCGGCTACTTCGTCGGATTCGGCAATCCGAATCTGAAGCCGGAGCTGACGACCGCGTACGAGCTCGGGATCCAGCACACCCCGAGCGACCGCTCCCGCATCGACGCGACGATCTACTACAAGGACGTGAAGGACCTGGTCGAGATCGTCACGATCCGTTCCAACCCGAACGCGTTCTCGTCCTACCGCAACACGGACTTCGCGACCATCAAGGGAATCGACCTCGCCTACACGATGCGTCGGACGGGGCACGTCTCGATGAACGCGGCCTACAGCCTCTCCTGGGCGCGGGGCACGGGCTCCATCTCGCAGTCGCAGCGGACCATTGCCTGGACGGCGCAGGAGCCTCCGAAGATCGCGACGCCTCTCGCGTTCGATCAGAGGCACCGCTTCACGCTCAACTTCGACTACCGGCTCGGAACGGGCGAGGGGCCGACGTGGGGCGGGACCAAGTGGCTCGAGAACAGCGGCATCAACGTGCTGTTCAACGCCGCGAGCGGCACGCCGTACACGCCGACCAAGGTCTATAACGCGGTCACGCTCGGCGCGACGTTCCCGACTCCGACGGGGGAGATCAACTCCCAGTACGGACCGTGGACGGCGACGGTGGACCTCAAGGCCAGCAAGGCGTTCGGCATCGGCCGGAGCCAGAGCCTCGAGGCGTACGTGCTGGTCAAGAACATCACCAACCGCGAGAACGTGTATGCGGTCTACTCCGCCACGGGCAGCGCGGAGAGCACCAACTTCCTGAACTCAGACGCCGGACAAGCTCAGCTCGATACGCCGGAGAAGCAGGAACTCTACCGCGCGGCCGAGCTCAATCCGGACTTCTTCGGCAATCCACGTCAGGTGCGCTTCGGCGCGAAACTGAGCTTCTAGCGTGGCCACGGCCCTCGACGTCCAAGGAGGATATCGACGCATGCGATGGGTAGGAAGGATCGCGGCCGTGGCCCTCGTCCTCGTGATGGCAACGGGACAAGAGGCCACGGCAGCCATGAAGAGCGGCACCGGCACCAGCGTCAAGAAGTCGATCCGGCGGGCCAGCAAGACCCTGGACAACGCCGGACGGATGGACGCGAACAACATCGACATGTTCGTGACCAATCACGGATCGTTCGGCTGGGACCTCGCGACCTCGCAGCCCGGACTTCGTTTCCCGAAGGGGACGACGAAGACGGCGCTCTTCGCGGCGGGGCTCTGGGTCGGAGCGAAGGTCGGCGGTGAGGTTCGCACGGCCGTGGCGGAGTACTCGCAGGAGTTCGCGCCCGGACCCATGTTGAACGGTACGTTCCAGGTCGACCAGGCGGCCTTCAAGAACTACAGATTGGAGCGCGGGAACACGGCCAGCTCGGACTACCTGAACTGGCCGTCCGCGCCGCCGCCGGCGGGACAGGGCGCTCCGCTCGATTCGCTCGGAAATCCGCTCCTGCTCGGGGACACGGAGATCTGGAGCTCGTACAACGACGCCGACGCGTCCCGGCACACGAACAGCACGGCTGGACGCACGGCGCCGCTCGGCCTCGAGATCCAGCAGAGCACGTTCGCCTTCGCGCGCGGCGGCGCGCTCGGCAACATCATCTTTCTCAAGTTCAAGCTCATCAACAAGGGGGCGAACCAGCTCGACAGCGCGTACGTGTCGATCTGGGCCGATCCCGACCTTGGGGACGCGTCCGACGACCTCGTTGGCTGCGACACCACGCTCAGCCTCGGCTACGTCTATAACGACGCTGGGCCGCCCGACGCGGTGTACGGGACGTCGGTGCCGGCGCTCGGCTTCGACTTCTTCAAGGGGCCAACCGTCCAGGTGAGCCCGGGCGTGCTCGACACGCTCGGTCTGACCTCGTTCAACAAGTACATCAACGGCGAGGACCCGACGAGCGCGGAGGAGGCCTACAACCTGATGAAGGGCCTCCACAAGGACGGCACGCCGCTCCACATCGACGACGATCCCTCCCAGCCGATCACCAAGTTCCAGTTCCCGGGCGATCCCGTGACGAACTCGGGCTGGCTCGACTCGGGCGGGAACGACCGGCGCATGCAGCTCTCGTCGGGCCCCTTCTTCATGGCCCCGGGCGACACTCAAGAGGTCGTCTGCGCCCTCGTCATCGGCCAGGGCACCGACCGGCTCAGCTCGATCACGGACATGAAGCTCAAAGACGTGGCGGCGCAGCTGGTGTTCGACCTGAACTTCGACATCCCGGCGCCTCCGCCGGCCCCCGTCGTCTTCGTGCAGCCCTACGACCGGATGATCCGGCTCGTGTGGGACCAGGCGGCGGTCGGGACGAACTCGGCGAACGCATCGCTGGGCCAGGATTTCCACTTCGAGGGCTACCGCGTCTGGCAGCTCCAATCGAACAACGCCCAGGCGAATCCGCGGGTGATCGCCACCTTCGACCTGCAGGACACGGTCGCGACGATCTACTCCGATCTCTTCAACTCGCAGAAGGGAGGAGTGGAACGGCAGATCGTGATCTCAGGCGAGGACACGGGGCTCCAATTCTCGCTCGACATCACACAGGACGCTTTCACCGGGTCCAAGCTCGTGAACAACAAGCCCTATTACTTCGCGGTCACGGCCTACTCCTATGACGTCCTGAACACAGAACCCTTTGTCGTCGGTCAGAACACATTCGGGACCGTCACGGAGGTTCTGGAGAGCGCGATCAATCCGGTTCAGGCGATACCCAAGGGGAGTAACGCCATCTTCACGGTCAACGCGACCCAGATCTCGGGGGACGTGGTTGGGCACCAGGTCGTGGCGGAGCAGCTGGATCAGAACGCGATCTCGCCCGACACGCTCTACCAGGTGAACTTCCTGCCCGACGAGAGCTGGATCATCACCAATACGGTATCCGGCGACACGCTGGCGACAGGGACGAATACGAGCGGAGATTTCAATTACCCGATCATCAACGGGTTCATGCCGCGCATCATCTCCGCCACCAAGCCGGCATCGATCTTCCAGATCCTCCAGAACGATTCCCTCGATCTCGCCCACGGTGGTCTGGATTCGGCGGGCGTCTACTTCCTCGACAATGAGATCGGGGCCGATATCACCGGGTTCAACTTCAATGACGCGTTCAATCACGACTACGAGATCGTGACCCTTCCGGACACGACTCAGAACGCGTGGGAGTACAACTTCGGCGATCCGTCCCCGGTGGCGACGTTCAAGGTTCCGTTCCGCATCTTCGATCTCGGCGTCTGCTCGTTCCAAGATCCATCGGACGACGTCGAGGTGACGGCCATGATTCGGGACGACGACGGGAGCGGCTCCTGGACCTGGGGCGACCGCCTCTACATCCGGGACATCCCGTACGCCAGCGTTCCCTGGGCCACGCCCGGACTCCTGTCCAGCGACGTGGATCCGAACGATCTCGACAATCAAACACTCGGACGCTTTGGATTCGAGCCGGCCGACACGGCGTATACCAACAACACGGTGCTCCCGCCGGCGGGCGAGAGGATCCGGATCCGAGGTGGGCGGCTCTGTCCGGGCGACGTGTTCACATTCCGCCTGCAACCGGTCGGCAGCGCGCCGGGGACGGTGGTCCAGAACGACGTGAAGAAGATCCTCGCGGTTCCGAATCCCTACTACGCGCACTCGACCTACGAGCTGACGCAGTTCGACCGCACGCTCAAGTTCACGAACATTCCGGCATCGCGGAAGGTCACGATCCGGATCTTCAACCTGGCGGGCGACCTCGTCCGGACCATTCGCCGCGAGCCTTCGACCGCGGACGAGATGGCCTCGGCGGAGATCCGCTGGGACCTCAACACGGACCGGGCGCTGCCCGTCGGGAGCGGCCTCTATATCTATCGCGTGGACGTGGACGGGGTGGGGAGCAAGACGGATCGAATGGCGATCTTCATCGAGAAAGAACGGCTGGATAACTTCTGATGCGCCAGAACATGCGGCTGCACATACATGGGAGTCGGAATGTGGAGATCCAAGGGATGGAGGACAACGGAATGAGGGCCTGGATGAGGAGCCTCGTTGTACTCGTGGCGCTGATGGGTCCCTCGGGAGTCGCTTGGGCGGGCGGGCTGGACCGGGTCGGAACCGCGGGAGCGCTCGAGCTCCGGATTCCGGTCGGTGCGGAAGCGGTCGCGCTCAGCGGGTCCTCGGTGGCTCTAGGCGGGGGCTTGTCGAACCTGTACTACAACCCGGCAGCCCTGGCTTCGACGGACCGGGCGGAGGCGCTCGCGATCCATAGCACGTATCTAGCGGATTCGAAGGTGAACTACGGGGCCGTCTCGGTCGGCGTGGGCTCGTCCGGCATGGCGGCGGTCTCGGTGAAGGTCCTGAACTTTGGCGACATCACGGTGACGACCGAAGACAACCCGGAGGGCACGGGCGAGATCCTGAGTCCCAACTTCGCGGTGGTCGGACTGACCTACGGCCGTCGCATGACGGACCGCGTGCTCCTCGGCGCGACCGGCATGTTCGTGAACGAGCGCGTCGCCGATCTCACCGCGCGCGGCTTCGCGGTCGACCTCGGCGTGCAGTACGACACCGGCTGGAGGGGACTCCGGTTCGGGTTCGCGATGAAGAACATCGGCCCGAACATGACGTTCTCGGGCGGCAGCCTGGAGGAATCGATCGTCCTGCCGGGCGACGATCCGTCGGCCCAGCCGCACGTGGTGCAGCTGCAGTCCACCTCGTTCGAGCTGCCGGCGTATCTTCAAGTAGGCGCGACGTACGACCTGACGTTCAAGGAAGGGCGCACGCTCACGCTCCTGGGTGCGTTCCAGTCGAACAACTACACGACGGACGAGTACCGCCTCGGGGCGGAGTTCGCTCTGGGACAGTGGCTCTCCCTGCGTGGGGGCTTCGTGGGGCAGCTCGCGTTCGGCGAAGAGAATCGAATGGACGACTACCTCTACAACTGGAGCTATGGCGCCGGGGTCAACTTCAAGATGGGAGATACGCCGTTCCGTCTCGATTATGCGGGCACCTCGGTGGGGCAGTTCTTCAGCGACAATCAGCAGATCGGGCTCAGCGTCGCCTTTTGATTCGCGGCGCGGGGCTGAATCACGGCCGGGGCGGGTCCCGATGACCCGCCCCGGCTTTCGTCGTCTGGTCGCGGCCGGGCTCGCGCTGGCCCTGAGCGTGCCGGCGATGGCCGGCGCGAAGGCGGCCCCGCGCGGCGTCCTCGCCGACTCCGTCATCGCCATCGGAGGATCCCTCCTCCATCGCGCCGACATCGGAATCCTCGCCGTGTCTCTCGACAAGGGGGACACGCTGGTCGCGTACAGCGAGGGCCGGCGGCTCATCCCGGGAAGCAACGCGAAGCTCTTCACCAACGGCGCGTTCCTGGTCCAGTTCGGCACCGACTACCGCCGCGCGACCTCGATCGACGCGCGCGGCAAGGCGTCGCTCAAGGATTCGGGGCGGCGCGTCCGCCTGGACGGAGACCTCATCCTGCGGGGAAGCGGGATGCCGGACGTGACCCAGATCCTGAGTCCGGGCTCGCGCGGACTCCTCGACTCGCTCGCCTACCTCCTTCACGACGGCGGGCTCGAGCGATTCGAGGGGACGGTCTGGGTGGACGGATCGCTCTTCGCCGCCGAGCCCTACGCGCCGGGCTGGGCGATGGAGGACTACGTCTACGCCTACGGGGCTCCGGTGAACGCCATCCTCGCGAACGGGAACGCCGCCACCGTCGTCGCCACGAGCACGGGGAAGGGGGACGAGGTCACGCTCGAGCTCGATCCTCCCGAGGCGCCGCTTCGCGTGCGTGGAAAGGTCGACGTGGTCGCATCCGGCTCGGGGCGCCTCGACGTGAGCCGCGCGTTCGGGTCGCGCGTGGTGGAGGTCTGGGGCACCGTGCCGCGCGGTGGCGTGACGAAGAAGCAGGTCGCGATCCCCGATCCCGACTCGACGGCCGGCCTCTACCTGCTCGGCGCGCTGCGTCGCGCGGGGATCGAGGTGAAGGCCAGCGTGCGCGTGCTTCCTTCCCCGGGGTCGCCCGAGTGGGCTCGCCTGGCTCCGCTCGCGAGGAAGGACCTGAGCATGAGCACCGCGTTCACGCCGGACGCGGGGCGCTGGAAGGGCGTGAGCAAGGACGCCGCGACGCCCGTCGTGTCTCTTCTCTCGCCCCCCGCGGCCCAGATGGTGAGCGCGGTGAATGAGCTCAGCCTGAACGGCGAGACGGAGGCACTGCTGCGCAACCTGGTCGATGGAACCGGCAAGGAGCGCGTACCCGCCTTGTCGCGTCTCTACGAGATCGTGGGGCGTTCCGGAGTGGACACGCTCGATCTCTCGCTCGTGGACGGCTCCGGCCTGTCGCCCATGGATCTCGTGACGCCGCGCGCGGTGGTGACCTGGCTCACGTGGCTCGACCGCGAGCCCAAGGTCGGGCCCGCCTTCCGTGATGGGCTCGCGGGGCCGGGTCTCCTCGGCACCCTCAAGAATCGCTTCGGCGGCGCGGAAGGAGGGGTGCATATCCGGGGCAAGACCGGCACGCTGACCAACGTGAGCGCGCTCTCCGGCTACGTCACGACGGAATCGGGCGAGCGGATCGTCTTCTCGTCGATCGCGAACGGCAATCGCGGGACGGTGGCGCCCGCGCGCGATTTCGAGGATCGCTTCGTCCGCCTCCTGAGCCGGTACAAGCGCGAGATGGTCCCGGCGCGGCGCCCGGGGAGCATTCCGCGATGATCGCGCCTCCGAGGCTCCGCCCGGGCGACACGATCGGGATCGTGGCGCCGTCCGGTCCCGTGCAGCGGGGCCCGGTCTTGGCCGGCGCGCGCGCCCTCGAGCAGGCGGGCTTCCGCGTCCGCTTCGCGCGCCACCTCTACGACAAGCGCGGACATCTCGCGGGGAGCGATGCGGCGCGCGCCGCTGACCTCAACCGCATGCTCGCGGACCCGGACGTGCGCTGCGTCCTCATGGCGCGCGGCGGGTACGGACTCCTGCGCCTCGCGCCCGAGGTGGACTGGGCGGCGATGCGCCGCGACCCGAAGATCTACGCCGGCTTCTCCGACGCGACCTTTCTCCACCTCGGCTTCGCGCGCCACGCAGGCGTGCGCACGCTGCACGGTCCGAATCTGCAGGGCCTGAAAGGGAGTGACGCCCGACGCTGGCTGGCCTGGGTCACCCAGCCGAAACCGGGCGAGACGGTGCGGACGCTCCGCGCTCGCTCCCGCCTGGCGGGCGGCCGTGCGGTGGTAGGGAACGTGCTGGGCGGGAATCTGACGCTCGTCCACTACGCGATCGGGATCGGAACGCTCCCTTCCCTCAAGAACGCCATCCTGTTCCTGGAAGAGGTCAACGAGCCCCCCTACAAGGTGGACGGCATGCTGACCCACCTGGGCCTGGCCGGCGCCCTCCGGGGCGTCCGAGGCGTCGCCCTGGGCGACTTCACCAAGTGCGTCCCGCGCCCCCACCGCCGCGAGCTCCCGCTGAGGGAGGTCCTGGCGGACCACCTCGAGCCCCTCGGTGGCCCGATCCTTACCGGCATCCGCGCCGGCCACGGCCCCCGCAACGTCCCACTCCCCCTAGGCGCACGAGCCGTGCTGGACCCGCACCAAGGCGCGCTGATCTACGAAGAAGGATTAGTTTCGTAGCGACAGAAGTCCGCAAAATACGCGAGGCCTCATCCACGGGACTCCCGAACCCGCGAATCAACCGGGTAGGCCAAGGGTCCGGTGAAAAGCGGAGGCGCCTCGCGAGCTTCGCGCTTTTGCGAAGCGATGCGACAGCGCCGGAGCTTTTCACCGGACCTTGGCCGGCCCAGTATCGTTCGAGGATGCGCGGCGCTAGGCGTACACCCCGCGCACCTGGATGACATCGACAACGCGCTTGATCGCGAGCATAAAAGCAGCGACGCGGAACGAAACGCCATGCTCATCCGCCATGCGAGCGACGTCGTTGAAGGCATTCACCATGATGTGCTCCAGCCG
>DATJGP010000181.1:0-2603 GCA_035494915.1 Candidatus Eiseniibacteriota bacterium
GCCGTGATCGACGACGCGATCTCCTCCTGCACCGCGAACACGTCCTCGAGCTTCCGGTCGAATCGCTCGGCCCAGAGGTGAAAGCCGTCAGCCGCGTTGATGAGCTGCGCCGTGATGCGCACGCGGTCCCCCGCCTTGCGCACGCTCCCTTCCATGACCGCGGTCACGCCCAGCTCGGACGCGACCTTCGGGATGTCCACGACGGTGCCGCGGAACCGCGCGACCGCGTTTCGCGACGCCACGCGCATGCCCTTGATCTTGGAGAGATCCGTCAGGATGTCTTCGGTGATGCCGGCGCAGAAGTACTCGCTCTCGGGGTCGCTCGAGAGGTTCTCGAAGTAGAGGACGGCCAGCGAAGGGCTCGCGGTGGTCCCGGACTTGCCGGCCTCGGAGGCGATGGACTGGAGCTCGCCGCGGAGGTCGTCCATGCGGTCCGGCCGATCGCCCGCCTGCTTGCGGAGACACCGCCGGATCAGCTCGCGAAGGCGCGCGGGCGTCGAGCTCGGCAGCGCGCTCCAATCGGGATCGCGCTCCAGCACGCGCACGATCACATCAGTGACCGTCTGCCCCTGGAACGGCCGCGCCCCCGACAGGCATTCGAAGAGCACGCATCCGAACGACCAGACGTCGCTCCGCCGGTCCACGGCCAGCCCACGCGCTTGTTCAGGGCTCATATAGGCCGCGGTGCCGAGGATCACCCCTTCCCCCGTCATGGTCTGCTGGACGGTGGCCGACGACGGCGTCGCCGAGGCGCCGACCGCGACGCCGTCCCCTTTCGCGATCCCGAAATCGAGGACCTTCACGTCCCCGTTCGGAGTCAGCATCACGTTTCCAGGTTTGAGATCGCGATGCACGATACCGCGCCCGTGGGCGGCTTCGATCGCCGACGCGATCGCGGCGCCAACCCGCGCGGTCTCCGCCGGCGCGAGCGAACCGCGCGCGAGCCGATCCGCGAGGGTCTCCCCGGCGACGTACTCGAGCACGAGATACGGTGCGCCCTTGGAATCCTCGACCCCGTAGATGCCCGCGATGTTGGGATGGCTGAGCGACGCGAGGAGCTTCGCCTCGCGCTCGAAGCGGGCGAGGAGCGCGGGATCGCTGGCAAAGCCCTGGGGCAGCGCCTTGATGGCGACCGTGCGGTCGAGACGGGTGTCCCGCGCGCGATAGATCTCCCCCATCCCACCGGCCCCGAGGGGGCCCTGGATCTCGTAGACCCCGATTCTGGTGCCTGCGGCCAGCGACATGGCGAGGAGAATACCATACGGGCGCCGGGGTTCCGGCGGCGGCTGGACGCGCTCGCCTTCCGTGAAGAGCACCGTTTGAGACATCGGCCGGCTCCTCCGATTTCCCACTTGACGTGATCGGTAAGTCATGGTTTACTGTTAGCCATGGCTTACCAAGAGGCGATTCAGGCGCTCGCGGACCCGACCCGGCGGCTCGTGTTCGAGCGGCTTCGCAAGGGGCCGCTCCCCGTAGGCCGTGTCGCGCGCGGTCTCCGCGTCACCCGGCCCGCGGTGTCGCAGCACCTGCGGGTGCTCGAGCGCGCAGGGCTCGTGAGCGCGGAGCGTGACGGCACGCGCCGGCTCTACAAGATCGAGCGCCGTGGCCTCGAGGAACTGCGCCGCTACCTGGATCGATTCTGGGGCGACGCCTTGGAGGCCTTCCGCGAGGAGGCCGAGCGCGGCCTCGAATCGAAGTCCAAGTCCCCTACCCCGCCGGCGGCACGCAAGAAGAGGAGATCGAGATGAATCCAGCCCAAGAGGTCGAGAAGGTCGCCCCCGTCCGCAAGTCGATCGTCGTTCGCCGAAAGCCCGAGGAAGCGTTCTCCATCTTCACCGAGCGCTTTTCGTCGTGGTGGCCGTACAAGACGCACTCCATGTCCAAGGACGGCGCCGCGTCCGTCGCCATGGAGCCGAAGGTCGGCGGGAAGCTCTACGAGATCTCCGACAAGGGGGAGCGCAAGGAGTGGGGCACCGTCCTGTCCTTCGATCCCCCGCGCGGATTCGTCACGACGTGGCATCCGGGGATGGACTCGGAGAATCCGACCGAGCTCGAGATCCGCTTCACGGCCGTGCCCGAAGGGACGCGCGTGGATCTGGAGCACCGGAAGTGGGAGCGGCTGGGCGCGAAGGCCGCGGAGAGCCGCAAGGGTTATGACGAGGGTTGGGTCGAGGTGTTCGAGCGACGGTTCGCGGAGGCGTGCGCCTAGCCTACGCGCTCTTCTTCGCCTTGATCACCAGCTTGGCCGCGAAGCGGCCGAGAGGGCCCGACGCCTCGAGCTGCTTCGTCAGCACCTCGATGTCGAGCTGACGCGCCGCGGCACCGGTCCGATCGTCGAACGGGATCCCGGCGGCCTGAGCCAGCCACGCTCCGAGCCGCCGGGGCCCGGTCGCATCCTTGAGCGACGACTCGACGAGGCGCCGGCACTTGGGATCGGTCCAGAACGCGGATCCGGTGATCGTCGCTCCGGCTCCCATGAGCGCCATCAACGCGAAACGCTCGTCCCCGTCGCTGTCGCTCGAGTACGTGAGCTCGAGGCGGTCCGCCTCGAACACATCGCGAGCCGCCCCGCGGAAGCGTTGCCGAAGAATGACCCGGCCGCT
>DATJGP010000182.1:0-5102 GCA_035494915.1 Candidatus Eiseniibacteriota bacterium
GGCCATACCGTATTCATTTACCAGATGTGTCGGGGGAATGCCCAGTGCTCCCTCGAGCATTCGTTCGATTTCTTCGCGCGCGAACTCGGCGCGCAGTCCTTTCGCACCGCCGGTGTCCATGACGCGGGATCCCGGGGGCAGCGGGTGTCTCGCCGAGCGCTCGCAGTAGGCGGCGAGAAGGAGCGACGTGCCGAGAACGAGGACCGGCGTACCCTCCGCCACCGCGGCCTGGAGCGCTCGATCGGCCAGCCCCCAGTCGGGCCTGCCGTCGCGCACGATCCACACGCCGCTCCGCGCGAGCTTCGACACCACCCGGTCGCACATGTACCAGAGGGACGACCGCGGAGCCTCGACCCGCGTGGGGCCGAACACGATCGCGGGCATCACCGCGCCGTCGGGCAAGAGATGCCTGCGAAAGGACTCGAGGAGCGATGCCTCGTAGAGGTCCGTTCGGCCGAGCCGTACGCGGCCGGGGCTCGAGATCGTGGTGCCGCTTGTCTCGAACAGCACCTTCTCCGTGCCCGGCTCGCTCGCGCTGAGGTCGTGCGACTTGAACGCCGACGCGGGAACGGGGGGGATGTCGCGCCAGTCGCGCACGGCCGCGGGATCGATCCCGAGGTGGCGAGCGTAAGCGCCGTACGGAGCGATGGTGCGCGCCTGCTCGCGGAAGCGCTCGATGGCGAGCGCGGCGAATCGCGCTTCCCGCTCGGCGGGGCCGAAAGGGTCCCACGCATCGTAGCGGAGCTGCTCGGCGGGGTTCATATCGTCCACGCGAGCTCCGCCGCCACCTGGGGCGTGCTCGCGACGCGCACGAGATTCCGCGCCGCCTCCCCGAATTCGAATCTCCGGCCGAGGAAATCGAGGAGCTCGTCCCAGGGACCGTCGAGGAGCACGAGCCGCGCGGGCGCGTCCTGGCGTCCGTGGAGGAGCAGGGTCCAGACCCAGAAGAGCTCGTTGAAGGTGCCGATCCCTCCGGGGAGCGCGATCGCGCTCCGCGCTCCCCGGAGCAGGCACTGGACTCGCTCATGGAGATCCCGCGAATCCTGAATCTCGCTGAGCCCCGCGCACGGCGTGCGCGTGTCCGCGAACCAGCCGATCGTGCAGCCGATCACGCGCGCGCCTCCCTCCTTGCCGCCGGCCGCCACCGCCTCCATGACGCCACTGTACCCGCCGCAGCGGATCTCAGCGCCCAGGCGCGCCAGCTCGAGCCCGAGCTCCCGGGCGGTGCGGTAGGTGCCCGACGACGGGGGCGCCTGGCTGCTCCCGAAGACGGCGACCGCATCCCGTTTCATGGCCCCAGTATAAGATGGGACGCGCCCGTGGCGCCGGACCGGCGGGGAGGGTGTCCCGCCGCGCCTTGGCGGGCCGATCGTGCTACCATGGAATGCGTGAACGCCAAGTCGGCGGCCGGCCGGAGCCGCTCCTCCCGCGTCGTTCGAATCGCCCTCGCCCAGGTCAACACCACCGTCGGGGACCTGCCTGGAAACTCAGAGCGGGTGCTCGAGTTCCTGGACCGCGCCCGCGGCCTCGGGGCCGAGATCGTGGCCTTCCCGGAGCTGGTCCTGACCGGCTATCCGCCCGAGGATCTCCTCTTCCGCCCCGAGTTCATCGATCAGAACATGGCGGCGCTGGACGAGGTGGTGCGGGCGACCAAGGGCATCACGGCGATCATCGGGTTCGCCGAGCGCGCCGGGGATCTCTACAACTCGGCCGCTATCGCGCACGACGGCGAGGTCGCGGGAGTCATCCGAAAAGCGCACCTCCCCAACTACTCCGTCTTCGACGAGTTCCGCTACTTCCGCCCGGGTCGCAACCCGTTCGTGCTGAAGCGCGGCGCGCTCACGTTCGGCGTGAACATCTGCGAGGACATCTGGCTCCCGTCCAATCCCACGCAGCTCGCGGTCTACGGCGACGCGGAGCTCGTGATCAACCTCTCCAGCTCCCCGTTCCACATGGGCAAGAGCGTCGCGCGCGACCGCATGCTCGCCACGCGCGCCATGGACGGCGTGTCGCTCGTCGCGTTCGTGAACACGGTGGGCGGGCAGGACGAGCTCGTGTTCGACGGCAACAGCCGCGTCTTCGGACCGCGAGGCGAGTGTCTCGCGCGCGCGAAGGCGTTCGAGGAGGACCTCGTCGTGATCGATCTCGATCTGGACCAGGTCTTCAGCGCGCGGCTCAAGGATCCTCGCTCGCGCGAGATGTCGCAGCGCGAGGACGCGGGATCGCCGCTTCCCGTGGTGGAGCTGAGCCCGGTCGCGGAGTCCGAGCGGAAGAAGCTCGACACGCGCCCCGCGCGCACGCCCGAGGGAGCGGAAGAGGTCTACGAAGCGCTCGTGCTCGGGACGCGCGACTACGTCCGGAAGAACGACTTCAGCCACGTCCTCCTCGGATTCAGCGGAGGCGTGGATTCCGCGCTCACCGCGTCGATCGCGGTCGACGCGCTCGGTGCTTCTTCGGTCACGGGCGTGTTCATGCCCTCTCCGTTCACCGCGGACTTGAGCGGCGTGGACGCTGAGGCGCTCGCGACGAACCTCGGCGTTCAGATCCTCACGCTTCCGATCGCGGCGGAGATGGACGCGTTCCAGAAGGCGCTCGCGCCCCTGTTCGCGGGCATGCCCGAGGACGTGACCGAGGAGAACCTCCAGTCGCGCATTCGCGGGAACGTGCTGATGGCGCTCTCGAACAAGTTCGGCTGGCTCCTCCTCACGACCGGCAACAAGAGCGAGTACTCGGTGGGATACGCGACGCTCTACGGCGACATGGCGGGCGGGTTCGCGGTGCTGAAGGACGTGCCGAAGACCCTCGTCTTCGATCTGGCGCGGCATCGCAACGCGGCCGCGGGATCGAAGGGATGGATTCCGGAGCGCACCATCACGCGCGAGCCGACGGCAGAATTGCGTCCCGGCCAGAAGGATACCGACTCCCTTCCGCCGTACGACGTGCTCGACCCGATTTTGAAGGCATACGTCGAGGAGGACTGGGAGGTGGAGCGGATCGTCGCGATGGGCTACGATCGTTCCCTCGTCCAGCGCGTCGTGCGCATGGTCGACCGGGCGGAATACAAGCGCCGTCAGGCGCCTCCAGGCATCCGGATCACCCCGCGAGCCCTCGGCAAGGATCGCCGGCTGCCCATCACCAACCGCCACCAACCCTGGCGGGACTGACTCCGATGACGATCACCCGTGGACCATCGCGTGAAGGGGGGCAGCACAACGTGAATCCCGACGTGCAGGTGTCAGCCGCCACCAATTTGACCACCAACAGCCATGTGCTCCGGTGGGTGGCGGAGATCGCGCAGCGCTGCCAGCCCGACTCGATCGAGTGGTGCGACGGCTCCGAAGCCGAGCGCCGCCGCCTGACCGAGCGCGCTGTCGAGCAGGGGATTCTGATCCCGCTCAACCAGAAGAAGCGCCCCGGCTGCTATCTCCACCGCTCCGATCCGGGCGACGTCGCGCGCGTGGAGCACCTCACCTTCATCTGCACGCCGACGAAGGAAGAGGCCGGCCCGACCAACCACTGGATGGCGCCCGCCGAGGCGTACGAGAAGGTCGGCAAGCTCCTCGACGGGTCCATGCGCGGACGGACGATGTACGTCGTGCCCTACATCATGGGACCGCTGGGCTCGCCGTTCTCGAAGATCGGGATCGAAGTGACGGACAGCGTGTACGTCGCCCTCTCCATGCGGGTCATGACGCGCATGGGCAAGCCGGCGCTCGATCTCCTCGGCGACTCGGACGATTTCAACCGCGGCGTCCACTCGATGCTCGACATCAATCCCGAGCGCCGGATGATCTGCCACTTCCCGCAGGACAACGCGATCTGGTCCGTCGGCAGCAACTACGGCGGCAACGTCCTCCTCGGGAAGAAGTGCCTCGCACTGCGGATCGGCTCCTATCTGGGACGTCGCGAGAGCTGGATGGCGGAGCACATGCTGATCCTCGGGGTCGAGAGCCCCGAAGGACAGACCACCTACGTCGCCGCCGCCTTCCCGAGCGCGTGCGGCAAGACCAACTTCGCGATGCTGATTCCGCCGCGGCGCTTCGAGGGATGGAAGGTCTGGACGGTGGGCGACGACATCGCGTGGATGCGCGTCGGGTCCGACGGCCGGCTCTGGGCGATCAATCCCGAGGCGGGCTACTTCGGCGTGGCGCCGGGCACGAGCCCCAGGTCGAACCCGACCGCGCTCAAGCTGGTCGAGCGCGACACCATCTTCACCAACGTCGCCATGACCGAGGACGGAGACGTCTGGTGGGAAGGACTCACCGACACGCCGCCCGCGGGTCTCACGGACTGGCACGGCAACAAGTACGATCCCGCGTCCGGCAAGCCGGCGGCGCATCCCAACAGCCGCTTCTGCTCCCCCGCGACGAACAATCCGTTCCTCTCGAAGCGCGTGAACGATCCCGAGGGCGTGCCGATCTCGGCCTTGATCTTCGGCGGGCGCCGCGCGTCCACCATCCCGCTCGTGCTCCAGTCCTTCAACTGGATCCACGGCGTCTACATGGGCGCCACGATGGGATCCGAGACGACCGCGGCGGCAACCGGGAAGGTCGGCGTGGTGCGGCGCGATCCCATGGCGATGCTTCCCTTCTGCGGCTACAACATGGGGGACTACTTCTGCCACTGGCTCGAGATGCGCGCCCGGATTCCCTATCCGCCCAAGATCTTCATGGTGAACTGGTTCCGGAAGGGCTCGAACGGCTCGTTCGTGTGGCCGGGCTACGGGGAGAACATGCGCGTCTTGAAGTGGATCGTGGACCGCGTGCACGGCTCGGTGGGCGGACGCGAGACGTCCGTCGGCTGGGTGCCGCGAGAGGGCGATCTCGATCTATCCGGCATGTCGATCCCTTCCGAGGACTTCGCGGAAGCGACGGCCGTGCGCGCCGAGGAGTGGAAAGAAGAGATCCGGCAGGCTGGCGAATTTTTCCACTCGCTCGATCCGTACATGCCGCGCGCGCTGGAGCTGCAGCGGGAGCTACTCATGAGCTCGGTGGATATGGGGACGCCGGACGGCCGGGAGAAGAGCTAGCTCAGCGAAGCAGGATGACGGGTACGGCGTGCTGCATCGAGCCGTCCCGGAGCAGGGCCCGCACCCAGTAGCG
>DATJGP010000183.1:0-11037 GCA_035494915.1 Candidatus Eiseniibacteriota bacterium
GCGGGGCCGTACTTCCAGTAGAAGTCGGTCTCGACGGCGTAGTTTCCGATCGTGTGGTAGCGGAAGACCTGGCTCGCCCAGTAGAGCGCGTACACGGCGAGCGCGCCGAGCGCGATGCCCGAGATCCAGGAATGCGGAACCAGGGACCGCGCGGGACCCGAGGCTCCGGCGCCGCGTGCACCGGTTTTGCGACGCGCGTCCCGGCCCGGGCGGCCGGAGCGGCCGCGGTCCTGAGCCGCCATCAGAGCGAGCGGCCGACCGCCTCGGCGATCAGACGGATCTGCGCCGCGAGGGCTTCGAACTGATCCGGGAAGAGGGACTGAGGGCCGTCGCAAATCGCCCGCTCCGGATCGTGGTGGACCTCGACCAGGAGTCCGTCCGCGCCGGTCGCGATGGCGGCGCGCGCGAGCGGCACCACCTTGTCCCGCACCCCGGCGGCGTGGCTCGGATCCACGATCACGGGCAGGTGGCTGATCGACTTCGCCACGGCGACCGCGTTCAGGTCGAGCGTGTTCCGCGTGTAGGTCTCGTAGGCGCGCACGCCGCGTTCGCACACGATGACGCGATCGTTGCCGCCGGACATCACGTACTCCGCGCTCATGAGCCACTCGTCGACGGTGGCGGCGAGGCCGCGCTTCACGAGCACCGGCCGCTCCACGTTTCCCAGCTCCCGGAGGAGCGGATAGTTCTGCATGTTCCGCGCGCCCACCTGGAAGATGTCGACATAGCGGTCCATGAGGGAGATCTGGCTCTTGTCCATGATCTCGGAGATCACGAGGAGGCCGTGCGCGTCGGCGACGCGCCGCATGAGCTTGAGCCCTTCCTCGCCGAGGCCCTGGAACGAATAGGGCGAGGTGCGGGGCTTGAACGCCCCGCCGCGCATCACCTTGGCGCCTGCAGCGCGAACCGCGGCGGCGGTCTTCACCATCTGCTCTTCGGACTCGATGGTGCAAGGGCCGGCCATGAGCACGATGTCCTTGCCGCCGATCGCGACGTCACCGACACGGATGACGGAAGTCTCGTGGCGGAACGTGCGGCTCGCGAGCTTGAAGGGCTCGGGAATGCGGACCGCGGTCGCGACGCCGGGCATCGCACGGACCTCGTCGAGCGGCGGCAAACTCCCGTCCCCGACCGCGGCCATGGTTACGGCCGAGCCGTTCGGGGAGAGCACGATCTGAAATCCGGCCTCGCGCAGGCGCGATTCGATCGCGCGTCGCTGATCCGGGGTCGCATCGGGCCGCAAGGTGATGACCATGAGGTCCTCAGAAACACAAAGGCCCACTGCCGAGCCATCGGCAATGGGCAGAGGTCGGGCGACACGGCCGAAGGCTAGCACCCAGCCGGGCGGCGGTCAAACCCTCTCGGGGCGAGGGTCGTCCTCCTTGCTGTAGAACGAGAACGCGATCCACTGCCCGCGAGGTGCCCGGACGAGCCGGAGCAGGATCTCCTTGTCGACCGCCCGCGGTCCCACCGCTTCCCCGGCGTAGCGCACGCGAACGCGCACCGTGCGGGTCTCGAGCACGGCGTCGGAACCGAGGAGCGAGTCGGGGCGGGACAGGGTGAGAGCACGGAGCGCGCTCCGGTAGACGAAGTGGAGCTTGGCAATCGTCATTGCACGCTTGGAGAGCTGATCCCGGATGGAATCGGGAGCCACGACCCAGGCCGAATCGGCGCCGCGGTGCGCCTCCCCCGCGGCGTGAACGAGGGAATCGATCACGCCGACCGTCACGTGGTGCGGGTCGCCGATCTGGAGGACGTTTCCCCCCTTCAGCGACTGGTAGGCGACAATGCAGGTGGAGCGGGCGCGAATCTGCTGGAGGTCCTTGTGAGCCAGGGCGTCCACGTAGCGCTCGGCGGCGAGGCGGACCTCGTGCACGTCGGGCGTCTCACGCGCACAGCCCGCGAGCAGCGCGGCCAGCGCGGCGGCCGCCGCGACGAGAGTACGGCGTCGATCAGTTCTTGTAGGCACGCGTGCCCGGACGACCCGGCGTCTTGATCCCCTTCACCTCGTTGTAGAGGCGCCGCATGTTCATGAAGTGCACCTCCGCGTAGAACTCGGAGTCCTCGTACGGTCCGAGGTAGCCCCAGTCCTTGAAGGCGCCGAGGCTCGTTCCGTCGTTCGCGATCTTGGCGGCGCGGTCCCAGGCGTCGTGCAGATAGTGCCACGTGTAGTTGATCTCGAGGATCGGCTTTTCGATGACGCCGTGGCCGGGGATCATCGTCGTCACGGTCGAGAAGCGCTTGCTCCGCAAGGAATCGATGGAGGCGATCCAGCCGAGGCGGTCGAAGTGCGGATCCAGCAACCACGGAACGGCGCGATTCGACACGAGGTCGCCGGCGAAGACGATCTTCTGCTTGGGCAGATAGACGATCAGATCCCCGTCCGTATGGGCGTTCTTCCCGAGATAGATCAGCTCCACGCTCCTCGTCGCCGGACCGAGCACCTTGCGCTTGTCGATGGCGACCGTCGGCTTCAAGGCGGCTTTGAGGGCACCGGTCGTGTCGCGCTCGGCCGCCTTCTTGGCTTCGGCGTCGATCTCGGCCGCCGCGTGGGTCTGAGCCATCACCGTCGCACCCTTCGCGGCGAAGTAGGCGTTCCCGCCCGTGTGGTCGCCATGAGCGTGCGTGTTCACGACGTACTTGAACGGCTTCGTGCCCGACCGCGCCCGGATGCTGTCGGCGAGGACCTGGGCGGTGCGGCTATCGAGGCCGGAGTCGACGAGGAGGAGTCCCTCGGGCAGCTCCACCCAGCCGGTCCAGACGTAGTTGACCTTGGCGGCGTAGACACCAGGCGCCAGCGGCGTGACGGTCACCGTGATGGTGGTGTCGCGCGGGCCGGGGTTCTGGTGGGCCAGCTGGGGCGAGCCCGGCATGTAGGTCGTTCCGGGCTGGGCCTGGGCTGACGGGGCGCTGACGAGGGCGAGAACGACAGAGATGGCGAGCAGGCTCGAGGCGCGGGTCATGGTTCTCCTAAACCGACTCTGGACAGGGGGGATCGTTGGAGCTCCGGAACGCATTACCCCATCCCGCGTTCGCGGGTCCACGGCAGGAAGTGTAGCACGCCCCTGGCCGGGGCTACCGGCCGGTGGCCGTCGCGATCATCTGATCGATGGACGGCTTCATTTCCTGCATGAAGGCGGTCAGGCTTCCATCGGCCTCGTTCGGCTGGAGCTCGAAGGGGGTGTGGATCACGAACACGATGGCGTCATCGGGCTGCCCCAACAGCTTGGCGCGGAGTCCGAGGAGTTTCACGAGGGTCGGGTCGGAGGTGAATTCCCCACCGATCCAGTACCAGCGCCAGGCGCGAAAGCGCGCACCCCTCGTCCGGCCCTCGATCTGCTCCACGGTGAACGGGAGACCCTGGACCTTCCGCTGAACGACCGGCGTGTACCGCCACGCCACGGCGAACGGCGTCTGGAATCCGTTCTGGGTCCGCACCAGCTCCTCCCCTTGGCGCTGATTGCGGTAAAGCGCGGCATACATCCCGACCGGGCGCGTCGGGCCCTGATAGGCGTGGTGCACCAGCGCCTTGGCGCCTTCGTAGTGCGGTCCCCACTCCCACGGCATCGACTCGATGGACACCCACGTCCCGGCGTCTCTGGGCGCATTCAAAACGACCGGTGAGTCGTCCGCCGACCAGTGGTCCGCAGCCCAGCCGAGAAGCGGCCAGGCGCCCATGAAAACGATCGCGAGAACGCCCATCAACGCTGCGTTCGCCGTCCGCGGAGGTGCCGGCTTCCGCTCCTTCGGGACAGGCCGGTCCTCGACGTCCTCGGGATCCTGCCAGAGCCGACCGAGCTGGAAGAGCGTGAGGACCATGATGGCGAACAGGACCCATCCCAGCCAGATGTGGGACTTGACCATCGGCGATTTCATGTTCGTGTAGAGCCCGACCATGACGAGGATCCAAACGCGAGCGCCGTTCATGAGGATGGCCGCGGCCACGCTGCTCGCGATGAATACGATGCGCTTCCACGTTCGGGAATACGTCGTGTAGGCGAACATCGCGCCGACCGTGACGATGCTCAGGATGAAGCGGAGTCCGCTGCAGGCCTCGGTGATCCTCCACTCCCCGTTCACGAGCCGGATGTAGGTTCCATCGAAGCCCACCGGGACGCCTTGCACGTGCAGCACCGCGAGCGCGAGCTTGCTCGCGATCGCGATCAGGACCGGGAACAAACCCTCCCCGAACGGGACCGCCAGGAAGAGAAGGCTGAGGGGGAACGCGAGCGCGCGAACGACCGTCCCGCCGAGGATCGCCCAGACGAGCGCGATGAAGAGCGCCACCAGGCTCAGGTGCTCGCCGATCAGGATGGCGCCGACGTGCGCCACGTACCACCCCACGCCCATGACGAGGGTGGCGGCCAGACCCCACGCGGACGGTCGCGGACGGATGGAAGCGAGGCGCCGCCGATTCATCCAGACCATGTAGCCGACGATCGGGAGTACGAAGAAGCAGTGGGTGTAGCTCCGATTGAAGCTCCAGAGCCGTTCCATGAACTGGATGGTGGGCCAGTAGAGCAGCGTCAGACCGCCGATGGCCAGAACCAGCCAGATCGAGGCCGTGCGCCATTCAGCGGCATAGGGAGCGGGGGTCGGCGTTTTCGTTTGTTCGGGAGAAAGGGCGGCCGGCTGGCGGGCTGTCTCGGTCGACATCATCGTTAAGGATACCAGAACGCGGGTGAAATTACGGCGATGGAGATGCGGGCGCGACCATGGCAAACGTCGTATCGGTGGTCGCCCGATAGAAGCCGTGGAAGATCTGCGTCCACGTGTCGGCGTGAAGGTATGCATCGAGCTCGCAAAGAGCATACGGTGGCACCACGAATCGAAACGCACCCTGTTCATCAGTGTGAACGTACGTGTCAAAGCCGGAACCGGCCATGATCAGCGAGACATGACAGCCGGCTACGGGCTGGTTCGATCCCGCTGTCACGACGGTGCCGGACCAGATCACGCCTCGAAAATCGAAATCGATCGTCGTCGGGCCTTGGATCGCCAGCACGACCTGCCGTGGGAGGATCCCCGCCGTCTGGGGATCACAAAGAATCGCGTGGGGACCCTCCGTGAGATAGAGCCGATAGGCGCCATTCGCGTCGGTCAGAGTGAAGGCTGAACGGCCGTTGACCATGGCGTGATCCAGAGGCAGCCCATCGGGGCCAACCACCGTTCCCGTGACCGGGACCCCGGGCAAGCGGATGTCGAAGGTCGTGTCGGCCCCTATCGGCACCGATGTCAAGCGTGCGGCTGTGTAGCCGGCCGCGAAATGGGCTGCGTCCCCACTGATCGTGTAACGCCCGGCGGGTAGAACCAACGAGAACTGGCCGTTCGTCACATTGCTCTCGGCATAGCTCGGATGGTCCGCCTCGATTTTCGCGACAATGGAGCCATTGGTGAGGGCCACACCCTCGGGGTCGAGGAGTCTTCCCGTGACCTTGAATCCGTGGAAGGCGTAGTCGAACAGCGTGTGGTCTCGTGTGACTTGGATTCGATTCGAGTAGCCGAGCCAGCCGCTGTTGTCATAGGGCGGGAGCACTTGCATCTCGTAGGAACCCGTCAAGAGTTGAACCGAAAACGATCCGGAGGTCTCGGTCCTGGCCCAGTAGCTGTCGCTCAGCGAATCGGGAAGAGCGACGTCGATCGGCAGGAATCGAACGTAGATGTTGGGCACCGGCTCACCATTCAGCCCTGTGATGGTGCCATGGACGGTCACCAGGGTCGGTGGTGCTGTCGGCATGCGGGTGCAGGAAAGCAACGACAGCATCATCACCAGAACGATCCAGACTACAGGCGTCGTATCTCGTCGGAGAGCCATCTTCATAGGTCAACGCTGAACCCGATCGACACTGCACTCATGGAGCGCGTCTGCTCCTCCCCCGTGAACGCGGGCGTCCCGTCGGAGTCGTACGAGACGTCCTGTTCCGAGTAGAGGTCTCTCGACAGCTCGAAGAACGCCCTCGTCTCGGGAGCGATTCGGTAGTCGACGCCCAGCCCACCCGTCCAGGCCCGCATCGACCTGGTCGGAGCATCGTGGTAAAGGAAGAACAGTCCCCCGGCGCCAGCGAGCACGTAGGGGCGCAGACTTCCCTCGCGGATGTTGTAGCGGACGAGCATTCGGAGCGCGTCCACGTAGACCGCGGGTGTCGCCGAGTTGCGGCTCGGGTGAGACGCCAGGAAGTCCGCAAGGACCGAAAGCCTGGATCCGAGGTTCAGTCCGGCACGCCCGCCGAACGAGAAGTCGTCGCCGAGGGAGGAACTGTCGTCGAAGCCACGGAGCCCGATCGCCAACCCGACGACGCCACTGTGAGAGGTCACGCCTTCTGCTCTCACGGAGGCCGGTAGGAACAGCGCCAAGAACAAGAAAACGGGGCATCGAAGCCGAAACGTCCGGATGCCGCGGCACTCGTCGTTCACTCTCAAAACTCGACTCCGATGCCGCCCGATATCGTTCCGAGCGAGCGCGTGTGCTCGTCGCCAGTGTACAGGGGCTGGCCGACGAGGTCGTAGGTGATCTCCTGTACCGAATAGAAGTCGCGGGAGGCCTCCACGAACAGCCGCGTGCGGCTCGCCACCTTGAGATCCGTGCCCAGGCCAACGGTCAGCGCGCCCCCCGCCGTTGTCGGTGTATCGTTGAAGATGAAGAGAACGCCTCCGATCCCGGCAACGAGGTAGGGGCGGACAGAGCCGGTGGCGATGTTGTACCGGCCGAGGAGGCGTAGCGCGTCCACGTAGGCGATCACACCGGTCGTCTCTCGACTCGGGTGGCACGCCACGAAATCCGTCACAAGCCCCCACCTGGAACCGAGCCCGATCCCCACGCGGCCCCCGAAGGAGAAATCGTTTCCGAGCTGAAGGTCTTCGTTGAAGAAGCGTGCGCCAAACGTGATCCCGACCGAGACCGGGCGCGCGGTGGACGTGCTCGGGGAGGGCTCCGCATGGGCCGAAGGCGAGACCGAAAGCGCGACCAGAAGGAACAAAAGCCCGCTTCCCGCCCGCAAGGCTGCGCCGGGTCTGGTTCTGCAGCTCAAACGTTGTCTTCCTCGGCAGTGGTGGGGATGGCGTGACCCCTGCAGCTTACATCGCTCCTCGCCCCAAACGCAAAGGCGGGCGGGCGCCGTAGCGCCCACCCGCCTCGTCCTTGAGCCAGGCCGCGGATCTCGTCCGCGCGCCCGGTTCCCTACTTCAAGACCGTGATCGACCGCACCTCGCGTCCCTGCGGTGCCTGGATATGCACGAAGTACGTGCCGGACGCGACCCGGTGCTCCGTGGCGTCCATTCCGCTCCAGGCCACCGACTGGGTTCCAACCGCGCGGCTCTCATCCAAGATCGTCCGGACGAGACGTCCCTGGAGATCGTAGATCGCGATCTTCACCCGGCCCGGCTGGGTCAGAGTGAAGGAGATGTCGGCCTTCGGATTGAGCGGATTGGGCTTCACGCGGAGCGTGAGCGGGCTCTTCTTGTGGTCGCCTCCACTCGGCGGGACCGCCTTGAAGGCGCCCATCGTGGCCACGAAGGTCTCGCCCGACGTGAGCGATCCCTCGATCGTAGCGTCGTTCAGGCTCGCGACGACGCCGGCATCTCCGAAGAATCCCCTCAGCGCCGAGTTGTTGAAGCAGACGTGAATGGCCGCGTCGCAGCTGTCGTCGGCGGCCGCGTCGTGATCGCCATCGTTCTCGCAATCATCGCACTCGTCGTCACCGTCATCATGGTGCTCCACGTCGAGGCTGTCGGCCTCGCCCTCATCGTCGTCGCAGTCGAACGCGAGCTTCGCGCTTCCGACGAGCGTGGATCCATTCCAGTGGAGCGCCACAGTGCCCAGGTCGACCTTCTTGAGATCGAACGAGGCATCCGATTGCTTGATGCGGAAGCAGATCTTCTGACGATGCGGGTTGTAGTTCCCGATCATGGACGCGTGCGTCTGGAAGTTGGCGGCCGGCGCCGTGACCGTGACGTTGAAGGTATCCGTCACCGCCTCGCCGTCGGTGGTCGCGGTCACCAGGGCCATGTAGGTGCCCGCGGTGCCCGTTCCGGGCGCGAGCGTAATGGTGGTCGCAAGGGAACCCGCGCCGGTCTCAGACGTCGGCGCGTTCAAGGTGGCGAAGCCAGGCAGCGACGCGGATACGTTCACGGTGCCGCTGTCCGGATCGGACACGTGGACGTTGACCGTCATCGTGCTTCCCTCGGCCAGCGTGACGTCCGCGATGGGAGCGATGGTGATGGGGCCCTGGTCGGCCTTGTTGAGCACCGTGATATGCGTGGTGGCGCTGCCCGCGGCCGCGTTCGAGGCGATGAAGGTGACGTCGTACTCACCCGCCTCGGTCGTCGTGGGCGTCCAGGTGAATGTGCCCGACGTGAAGGTCCCGTTCGGCGTGAACTGCGCTCCCGCGGGAGCGCCCGAAGCGATCAGATTCGTGATCGCTTCCTGATCCGGATCCGTCGCGGTCACGGTGAACGTGATCTGGGTTCCCTCGGTGCCCGTCACGAGCGCGGGCGCTGTGACGGCCGGAGGCTGGTTGGTGGCTTGGGCGTTGACCGTGATCTGGAAGTTCTCGGTGTCGGTCTCGCCGCCGGCTGTCGCCGTGACCGAGCCCGAGACCGTGCCCACGTCACCGGCCGCTGGGGCGATCGTCAGCGTCGTGACGACGCTGCCGTTTCCGGTGGTGGGGGGATTCAGCGTGACGAACGCGGGAAGCGATGACGTAAGCGTGATCGCGTCGTTGTCCGTGTCGACCGCGACGACGTTCACCGTCATCGTGGCGCCTGCGTTGAGAGTCAGATCGCCGATGGGCGATACCGAAGGCGCCGCGGCGAACGCCAGTGATGCCGGCATCAGGCCTAGGGTCGCCCACACGAGGAGCTTGAGCCCAAATCTCACGTTGTCCTCCTTGCTCCGCGGGGCGTCAGGGAAAAAATCCCCGCAACGTTGCACGTCGGTCCAGGTACTGGACCCGCTTGGGTGATCGTGAGCTGGAGGCGCAGCTCAACGGCCGGCTCGCCATGCGGCATGGGGGACAACCGCCGCTAGACCCGAGCGAGCACAGCGCCTCGGTCCGGTCACCGGTCCGGCCGAGGTACGTAGATCATGGCAGGGTAGCGGTACGGGGTGCCAAGTCATTTTTCATGCCGGGCGGAGATTCGTGGCATGAAAGGCGGGCACCGGCCGGAGGCCGATGCCCGCTACAAAGGAATTCTGAGACGGAACTTATTCCCTGACTAGCGCTTGCGGCCTTCCTTCCCTGAAGGTCAGTCCATCCAGGGAGACGACGTACTCGTGCTTCTCGGGATCGAACCGCACCGAGTAGGACATCGGGTAGTAGCCCGTCTTCGCGTAGGCGGCCGGCTGCTTGATCTCGGCCGTGAAGTCCGGACGCGTCTCGAGAAAGGCGCGCGTGATCATCGGCTCGATGAAATTCACTTCCCCGTCGTAGCTCCCGACGAGAAGCGACGCCGTGAAGTCGTTTCCATGGAACTCGTGCGACGTCGGATCGATCCAGTGGACGCCCATGCGCCGGTGCTCCGTCTGCGGCGGGAGGATGTATCCCGCGGGGATGTAATCGGGCTCAGGAAGCTTGAAGCACTTCACGAGATTCCGATCCATCGCCGTGATGTCGGCCCTCTGCGGCTCCGGCACCATGAAGAAGTGAATGTCGAAGTGGGAGACGTTGTAGATTCCGTCCGGGATGTGCCCCTTCGGGTTCCAGTAGAACGCCACGTGGTCGAACGGGGTGGCTTTCACCTCCCTGGGAAGCGCGAGGTCCGACTCCCAGCCGATGTCGTCCTTGGGGAGCGTCATCGGAAGGCCGAGGAGCGTCGTCTCCGAGAAGGTCACGCCCATGGCCGACGGATTTCCCTTCGCATCGACCGTCACCCACGTGCGCACGGTGCCGTTACCCACCGGCTTGCTCTCGCCGACGTACGTCTTCGGCGTTGCGGTCTTCGTGCCTTTCGTCGCCGCGACTCCGGCCGCCGGAAGAAGTGTTGCGAGCAGAGTCCCCACCAACAGTGCTCGGTTCATGAGTCGTTCCCCCTGATGAGTGCGGTTAGCGGGCGGCCGTAGCAGGCCAGGTGACCGATGAGGCCCACTCGGCGAACTTCGTCGGACGGATGCCGCTCTCGGCCGAACGGGCCGCGATGTCGGCACTGTATCCGACGCGATCGAACCACTCCAGCATCGTCGCGAAGTCGTCGCTGAATTTCCGGACCTCCTCGATCGGGACCTGGACGAACCGAACCTCGCGTCCCATCGCCTGACCGAGAACCTTCGCGACCTCGGGCATGGTCATCTCGTCCCCCGCGATGTCGATCTCGCGGCCGTTCAGCTCCGCGTGGCGCAGGAACGCTTGCGCGCCGTACTTGCCGATGTCCTGCACCGAGATCATCTGGAGCTTGGTGTCTGCGGGGAGTCCGACGGCGAGCGTCCCCTCCTGGATGCCGGGAAGGAACCAGGGCGACGCCAAGTTCTCCATGAAAAAGACCGGACGAACGATGACGTACGATGGAAAATTGAGGGAGCGGACCACATCCTCCACGCGCGACTTGTTGTCGAAGTGTGGGATTTCCGTCTTCTTGTCCGCGCTCTGAACGGATGCGTAGACGAAGTGATGTACGCCCGCCTTCTTGGCGAGCTGGGCGAAGCGCTTCCCCTGTTCCTCCTCGCGCTCGACTCCCGCTTCCCACGTGTTCTGCACCGCGAACGCTCCCCAGACTCCCTTCAAGGCGCGCTCCACGGACGCGGGGTCATCGAGATCGCCCTGGACGATTTCCGCGCCCAGCCTCTTCAGCTCGAGCGCCTTAGGGCTCTCCGGGTGACGTGTCATCGCGCGCACCTTCGCTCCTTTGGCCAGGAGCTCGCGCGCGACCGCGCCGCCCTGCTGCCCGGTGGCTCCGGTGATCAGGATCACGTTGCTCTTGTCGATGGCCATGCTCTCCTCCGTGTGGGTGGTTTCAGTCGATGTGCTTCTTGGCCGACGCTCGAGCGAGCTCGAGCAGCTCGGCCAGGTGATTCAGGTCGCGCGCTTCCATGCTGCTGAGGGCGAT
>DATJGP010000184.1:0-25313 GCA_035494915.1 Candidatus Eiseniibacteriota bacterium
GTCGTTCCCGCTCATGTGGATCGTGTGGAGCCGCTGGGCCACCGTCTCGTGCGAGGGGGGCATGAGCGAGCCGCCGGCCGGCATCTCGAGGAGATGCACGAGCGAGCCGTCCGAGTGGAGCCGCGTCGCGAGGATTCCCCCGGGGGCGCCGGTCGAGCGGAGGACCACCGCCCCCGCGGCGTCGCCGAAGAGGACGCAGGTATTCCGGTCGGTCCAGTTCACGATCCTCGAGAGCGTCTCCACGCCGATGACGAGCACCGTGTCGGCGACCCCCGACTCGATGGCGCTCCGTCCGACCGAGAGCCCGTAGAGGAAGCCCGCGCAGGCGGCGGAGATGTCGAAGGCGTGCGCGCGCGTCGCGCCGATACGGTCCTGCACGATGCACGCGGTCGACGGGAACGTGCGATCCCCCGTCACCGTGCCGATGACGATCTGATCGAGATCGATCCCTTGGAGTCCCGCCATCTCGAGCGCGCGCTCGGCCGCTTTCGTCGCAAGCACCGAGGAGGGGGTCGCCGGATCGGAGATCCGACGCTCCTTGATCCCGGTGCGGCTGGTGATCCACTCGTCCGAGGTGTCGACGATCTGTTCGAGGTCTTGATTGGTGAGCACGCGGTCGGGAACGCAGGAGCCCGTTCCGACGATGTGGACGTCGCGTCTCGGAGTGATCAGGCGGCCTCCGGAGCGAGCCGCTGGAGCTCGGCGCGGATGGACTCGGCCACACCGGCCTCGGCGCAGCGCGCGGCCACGCGGATCGCGTTCTTGATCGCGCGGACGTTCGAGCGGCCGTGGGCGATGATGCAGGTTCCATCGACGCCGAGGAGCGGCGCGCCGCCCACCTCGGAGTAGTCGAGGCGCCGGCGGAGACGGCGGAACGCTGGCTTCAAGAGGAGTCCGGCCATCATCGAGAGCGGATGGCGCTGGATCTCGTCCTTGATCATCCCCGAGATCGAGGGGATCACGCTCTCCGCGAACTTGAGGAGCACGTTCCCCACGAAGCCGTCGCAGACGACGACATCCGCGGTGCCGAGGATGATGTCCCGTCCCTCCACGTTGCCGACGAAGTGGACCGGGCTCCGCTTCAAGAGCTGATGCGCCTCGTAGTAGAGCTCGCTCCCCTTCTCCGCCTCCTCGCCGATGTTGAGAAGACCCACGCGCGGGCGCTCGACGTGGAGCACGAGCCGCGCGTAGATGCTCCCCATCAGCGCGAACTGGTAGAGGTGGATCGGCTTGGGATCGGACGTCGCGCCGACGTCGAGCACGACGACGTTGCCCTGCGGCGTGGGAAGCACGGTGGCGATGGCGGGACGCTGGATCGATTCGATCCGGCCCAGATCGAAGAGCGCGGCCGCCACGACGGCGCCGGTATTGCCCGCGGAGACGAGGGCGTCCGTCTCGTGGTCCTTCTGGAGGCGGGCGGAGACGCTGATGGACGAATCGCGCTTCTTCCGCACGGACGCGGCCGCGGACTCGGCCATCTCGACCTGCTCGGACGCGTGGATGATGCGCGGAAGGCGGGAGCGCACTCCGAGGCGATCGGCTTCCTCGACGATCGCCGATTCGTCGCCGACGAGAGCGACGTCGAACATCGCTCCGGACTCACGAAGGGCCTCGAGCGCCCCCTGGATGACGACGCGCGGGGCGAAGTCGCCCCCCATGGCGTCGACACCGATGACCGGTCCTGTTCCTTGGCGGCCCATGGGTCAGTCCTCTGGACGCCTCAGGTGGTCTTCGACGCCTCCCGGGTGATGATCTCCTCCCCGGCGTAGTAGCCGCAGTGACCGCAGACGCGGTGGGGGAGCTTGGGCTGGCTGCAGTGGGAACAGAGCGACCGCGACGAAACGCTCAGCTTCCAGTTGGTCCGTCGCTTCTTGCCGCGCGTGCTCGAGTGCCTTCGCTTGGGAACGGCCATTCGTCGTGAACCCTCGTGTCGAGATGGAGGCGGGCCCAGCCCGGCGATCCACGGTCAGCGGATCACCCGGCGGCCGCACGTGCGCAGCGGCAGGGTCCCAGGTTTCGATCGTCGCCGCATGTGGGGCAAAGCCCCGCGCACGTTTCCTTGCAAAGCGGCTTCATGGAGAGGCCGAGGATCACGGCCTCCCGGATCTCTGAATCGATGGAGAGAATCCGGCCATCGTGGACATGCACCCCCTCATCGTCCTCATCCACCACGGATGCGCTCACCACGTTGGGGCTGTGCACCTTAGCACAGAAGACCTCGAACTCCAAGTCGAGAGGCTCCTTGAAGTCGGCGAGGCACCGGCTACATTCCTGGACCGCAACGAGTTGCACCCGCCCTCGGATCCAGACCTCGTCGCCGCGACGGTCGAGCGAGAGGCGGAGCTTGAGCGGGCCCTCCACCGTGACGTCCTGGGGCGTGATTCCCACCGATTCGGGAGGAAGCTCGTAGTCGAGCTTGCTCGCACCCTGCGGCAGCTGTTTCAGATCGATCTGCATGGGCATGACCGAGCGCGGCGCCCCCGGCGCCTCGCTTAGAAGAAGAACGGAATCTCGGTCCGCGCGGACTCGGGGGAGTCCGAGGCGTGGACCGCGTTTTTGCCTTTGGATTCCGCATAGAGCGCGCGGATCGTGCCCGGCTTCGCCTCCTTGGGATCCGTCGCGCCGATCCGCTCGCGGAGGAACAGGATGGCGTCGTCGCGGCGGAGCCGGCATGGAACCGCGGGGCCGGAGGACATGAACTGGACGAGCTCCTCGAGGAAGGGCTTTCCCTCGTGCACCGCGTAGAAGCGCCGCGCGTCCTCGGGGGTGAGGCGGACCATCTTCATCCCGAGGACCTCGAATCCAGCCTTCTCGATCTCCGCGAGGATGAGCCCCACCTTCCTGGCCGCCACCGCGTCCGGCTTGATCATGAACAGGGTCTCTTCGACTGCCATTACGTCTCCTCCTGGGATGTTCGCATGAAATGGGCTCCCCCATTGAGGAGGGAGCCCATTTGAGCGCGCGGGCGCAGCCCGCGCGGAACGCCTACCTCCGACCTGCCCGCTTCGAGCTCGATGACCTCGTGGCCGTCTTCGCCCTCGTCTTCCCACCCTTCCTACCCTTCGTTGCCTTCGCCTTGCCGGCCTTCTTCCCCGCACTCGCCTTGCGGGCCTTCGTGGCCGTCTTCTTCTTCGTCCCCGCCGCCTTCGACACCAGCTTGAGCCGCGAGGGGCGCTTCGCACGGAGCGCGGCCTGGATGAGGCCCGGGATCTCCGACGGCACCTTCGCCACCGGGACGCCCGCGCGCTCGAACCGCGCCATCTTCTCCTGCGCGGTGCCCGCGCCTCCGGAGACGATCGCTCCGGCGTGCCCCATCCGCTTTCCGGGCGGAGCCGTCTGCCCCGCGATGAACGCGACCACCGGCTTCGTGACGTGCTTCTCGATGAGGGCCGCCGCGTCTTCCTCGTCGGTCCCGCCGATCTCGCCGATCAGGACGATGGCGTCGGTCGAATCGTCCGCCTCGAAGAGGGCGAGCGTGTCGACGAAGCGCGTGCCCACGATGGGGTCGCCGCCGATGCCGATGCAGGTCGACTGCCCCATGCCGGCGCGCGTGAGCTGATAGACGACTTCATAGGTGAGCGTGCCGCTCCGGCTGACGAGGCCGATCCGCCCCGGCGTGTGGATGAACCCGGGCATGATGCCGACCTTGCACTGCCCCGGCGTGATGAGCCCCGGACAGTTCGGACCAATCAATCGCGTCGAGCGTCCCTCGAGATACGAGGCCACCTCGACCATGTCGCGCGCCGGGAGCCCTTCCGTGATGCAGACGACGAGCGGGACTTCCGCATCGACCGCTTCGTAGATGGCGTCCTGCGCGAGCGCCGCCGGCACGTAGATCACCGACACGTCGGCGCGCGTCTTCGCCACCGCTTCCTTCACCGAATCGAAGACCGGGATCCCGGCGACGTCCGTTCCTCCCTTGCCCGGAGTCACACCCGCCACGACCTTCGTCCCGTACTCCTTCATCTGCTTCGCGTGGAAGGAGCCATCCCTTCCCGTGATCCCCTGCACCAGAACCTTGGACCCCCGCCCGACCAGGATGCTCATGCCGCCTCCGCCGCGCGGGCGATCACCGCGCGCACCGCTTCGTCCATGTCGCTCAAGGCGGTCATGCCGCGCGCGCTCAGGAGATCGCGCGCCTCCTTCTCGTTCGTCCCGGTGAGCCGGATCACGATCGGCGTCTTGGTGCCGATCCGGTCGAGCGCGGTGAGGAGCCCGCGCGCGACGTCGTCGCAGCGGGTGATGCCGCCGAAGATGTTGAAGAGCACCGCCCGCACGCGCGAGTCGCGCGTCAGGATATTCATGGCCGCGGTGACCTTGTCCGGATTGCTGGAGCCGCCGATGTCGAGGAAGTTGGCCGGCTTCCCGCCGTGATACTGGATCAGGTCCATCGTCGCCATCGCGAGTCCGGCCCCGTTCACCACGCAGCCGATGGTGCCATCGAGGCGGACGTAGGAGAGGCCGCGCTCGCGCGCTTCCACCTCTCCCGGATCCTCGGCCCCGAGATCGCGCAGCTCGGCGAGATCGGGATGGCGGTCGAGCGCGTTGTCGTCGATCACCACCTTGGCGTCGAGCGCCCAGACCTCCCCCTTCTTCGTGACCACGAGCGGATTGATCTCGGCCAGCGAGCAATCCTGGTCGCGATAGACGCGCGCGAGCCGGACGAGGACGCGGGCGAGCTGCTTCTGCACGTCCCACCGCGCATCGAGGAAGCGGGCCGCCTCGCGCGCCTTGTAGTCGGGCAGGCCGCGCGAGTCGAGATGGATGCGCAGGATTTTCTCGGGGGTCGAGTGCGCGACCTCCTCGATGTCGATGCCGCCGGCCGGGCTCACCATGAGGAGCGGCGTCTCGGTCTTCCGGTCGAGCACGACGCCCGCGTAGTACTCGCGGTCGATGTCGGCGCTCGGCGTGATGAGGACCTTGTGCACGGTGTGGCCGCGGACGTCCATGCCGAGGATGCGCCCCGCCTCCCGCGCCATGTCCTCCGGCGTCTTGACCACCTTCACGCCGCCCGCCTTGCCGCGGCCCCCGATCAGGACCTGTGCCTTGACCACGGCCGGATAGCCGAGCCGTCCGGCGATCGCCACGGCTTCGTCCGCGGTCTTCGCCACCTCTCCCGGCGGCACCGCAATCCCGGCCGCGCGGAAGATCTCCTTGCCCTGGTATTCGTGAAGATTCATCGGCTCCCTCGTCTCGGAAGTGGCCCGGCCTTCCGTGCCGCGCGGCGAACGCCGCTCTTCGGCGGACGCTTGGCCCCCGCCTTGGTTCCCTTCGCCGCCGGCTTCCTGCCCTTGGCGAGGCGGTTCAGCGCCTCGGCCAGCACGTCTTCGAGCTTCGGCCGCCCGATCTCCTCGAGCTCGTAGCCGACGCGCACGGACGGCGTGTGGATCTTCATGAGCCGCCGGAGGTCGATCGGCGTCGCGACGATGACGACGTCGCACTCCGTGGCGTTGATGGTCCGCTCCATGTCGCGGATCTGCTCGGGCGAATAACCCATCGCGGGAAGGAGCGGTCCGATGTCCGGATACTGGCGGAACGTGTCCTGGATCTCGCCGACCAGCCACGGCCTCGGGTCCACGATCTCCTTCGCGCCGAGGCGCTTCGCCGCGATCACGCCGGCACCGTACTTCATCTCGCCGTGCGTGAGCGTGGGGCCGTCCTCTATCACGAGCGCGCGGCGCCCTTTGATGAGCTCCGGACGGTCGACCGAGATGGGCGAGGCGGCGTCGATGATGACCGCGTCGGGATTCAACTGCTGCACCGACGCCCGGACCGCTTCGATGTTCGCGTAGTCGGTCGTGGTCTCCTTGTTCAAGATCACCACGTCGGCCAGCCGCACGTTGGTCTCGCCGGGATGATAGCGGCGCTCGTGCCCCGGACGGTGCGGATCGGCGACGACGATCGTGAGGTCCGGCCTGTAGAAGGCAAAGTCGTTGTTGCCGCCGTCCCACACGATCACTTCCGCTTCCCTCTCGGCGGCCGCGAGGATCTCCTTGTAGTCGACACCGGCGTAGACGATGGTGCCGTTGTCGAGGTGCGGCTCGTACTCCTCGCGCTCCTCGATCGTGCACTTGTGGCGGTCGAGATCGGCGTAGGAGGCGAAGCGCTGCACGCCCTGCCTCGAGAGCTCGCCGTACGGCATCGGATGGCGGATGGCGACGACCTTCTTCCCCATCGCCTTGAGCAACGCGCAGACCTTCCGCGTCGTCTGGCTCTTCCCCGATCCCGTCCGCACCGCGGTCACAGCCACCACCGGCACTCGACTTTTCAGCTGCGTCGACTTCGGCCCCATGAGCATGAAGTCGCATCCCATGCTGGCGACCCAGGAAGCCTTGTGCATCACGTACTCGTGGGAGACGTCGCTGTAGGCGAACACCACCAGATCGACGTCGCGCTCGCGCACGATCTCGGGCAGCTCCTGCTCGCTAAAGATGGGGATTCCCTTCGGATAGGCCGGTCCGGCGAGCGATTTCGGATATTTCCGCTCGTCGATGCCGGGAATTTGAGCGGACGCGGTGAACGCCACCACTTCGTAGTTCCGGTTGTCCTTGAAGAACGTGTTGAAGTTGTGAAAGTCGCGCCCCCCGGCGCCCATGATGACGACCCTTCGCACGCGTTTCACTCGAGGCATACCTCCTTCAAGGGTGGTGGCGATCCGGCGGCACCGGCCGAGGCCCGTCGAGCTTCGAGTCGCTCCACGAGCGCGGCGGCGCGCCATCGGTTCGTCGTTCGGAGTTGTGTTCACACGGGCTGGAACCGGACGACGTTACCGGCTCGCACGCGTGAGTGTCAAGCGTGCGGCGGGAAGCGTTGGCCCCGCAAGGCATTGCAGTAGACTCGGATGCGGGACACGGGCCGGGCGCGGCGCGCGCCCGGTCGAGCCTAGAGGCGGGACAGGATCGCGGAGGTCGACGCTCCCGGAACGAGGGGCACGAGGACGAGGCGTCCCCCTGCCTTCTCGACCACGTCGCGCCCCACCACCTGCTCGGGGGCGTAGTCCCCGCCCTTCACGAGCACGTCCGGCTTCAGGGCCTGGATCAGCTCGAGCGGCGTGTCCTCGTCGAAGACGACGACGGCGCTCACATCCGCGAGCGCGGCGAGGACCGTCGCGCGCGCCTCGGCGCTCTGGACCGGCCGGCCCTCCCCCTTCAGCGCGCGCACGGAGCGGTCCGAGTTGAGTCCCACGACGAGCACGTGCCCGAGGCCCCGCGCCTGATGCAGGAGCGCCACGTGCCCGGGATGGATCACGTCGAAGCAGCCGTTCGTGAACACATAGGTCTGCCGTAGCACTCGCGCCGCGGCACGCCGGCGGAGCGCTTCCTCGAGGGTCAGGATCTCACCCAACGGGAAGGTCCTCGAGGGAGGCGATCAGCTCCTCGGCCGCGGCCGTCGCGGTGCCGAGCTGCGCGACGACGATCCCCGCCGCGTGGTTCGCGAGCACGCACGCTTCGGGGAGCGAGGCCTTCGCGGCGAGCGCGGTCGCGATGGTGGCGACGACCGTGTCCCCCGCGCCGGTCACGTCGTACACCTTGCGCGCACGCGTCGGGAAATGCGTGTGCCCTTCACGTGTGAAGAGGGACATCCCTTCATCGCCACGCGTGATGAGGACCGATCCCGCGTCGAGCTTCTCACGGAGGCCAAAGCCCGCCTCGATCAGCTCGGCCTCGGTCTTGAGCCTGCGCCCCCACGCCTGCGCCGCCTCGGAGGCGTTCGGCGTGATGACGCTGACCCCCGTGTAGCGGAAGAAGTGCTCCTCCTTGGGATCGACGGCGCTCGGCACGCCGTTCCGCTCGAGGGCCGGGAGGAGCTTCGACAGGAGCGCGGGGGTGACGACGCACTTGCCGTAATCGCTCACGAGCGCGGCGTCCGCACGGCCGATGGCCTGCTCCACTCGATCCCAGAGGGCGGTTTCCGGAGCGGCCGCGAGCCCGTCCCGGCTCTCCTCGTCCGCACGCAGCACCTGCTGGTGATGCGCGATGATGCGCGTCTTGAGCGTGGTGCGGCGGGACGGATCGCGGACGAGTCCCGACGGATCCACCCCTCGCGAGCGAAGAAGGCGATCCAGGTCGGCAGCCGCCTGATCCTCGCCGACGACCCCGATCAGGATCGGATCGGCGCCGAGCGCGTGCACGTTGTGCGCGACGTTGGCGGCACCCCCGAGTCGAAGCTCCTCACGCTCGATGTCCACGACGAGCACCGGCGCTTCCGGCGAGACGCGCGTCGCGCGCCCCCAGAGATAGCGGTCGAGGATGACGTCGCCGACGACGAGCACGCGCTTTCCGCGGAACGATGCGATCCGCTCCTCGAGCGCTCGCCGTGTGAGCCTGGAGGGCGATACGGGCACGGTGGCGGGGTTCAACCCGGCGCTTCTCCTTCCGGACGCGCGGCGAAGAAGTCGCGGATGAGCTGCCTCGCGTGCGCTTCGTCGTGCTCGAGCACCTCGACGTAACCCCAGTGTCCGCTTCCCGCGCGCTCGATCATGCCGAACGCGGGAAGCTGCGACGACACCGCGGTGGCGGGGATGTCCTGCTCCTTCAGGAAGTCGCAGAGAAGGGTCGCGGTCGCTTCGTCCCAGACGTCGGCGACCCGCACGAGCCGTTCTTCCGTCGCTTCATCCTCTCGATGGGTCATTCGGCGTATCCCTCCGGATACCGCTGGCGCCAGGCCCACGCGGTCTCGATGATGGTGTCGATATCCCCCCATTGGGGCTTCCAGCCTAACATGCGCCCCGCCTCTTCCGACGAGGCGATGAGGGCGGGAGGATCGCCGGCGCGGCGAGGGGCTTCGACGGTCGGGACCTGCCGCCCGGTGACACGCTCCACGGAGCGAATGACCTCGCGGACGGAGAGCCCTCGCTCCGCCCCCAGGTTGAGCGTGAGGCTCGCTCCGCCGTCCATCAGGTGCCGGATCGCCCTCACATGCGCCTCGGCGATGTCGACCACGTGAATGTAGTCGCGCACCGCGGTGCCGTCCGGAGTCGGGTAGTCGCTCCCGTAGACCGGGACCGGGTCGCGCGCGCCGCGCGCGGCGTCGAGAAGGAGCGGGATCAGGTGCGTCTCCCGGCGGTGGTCCTCGCCGTGGTCGATGCTCGCTCCCGCCACGTTGAAGTAGCGGAGCGCCACGAAGCGGAGCCCCTCCGTGCGCTCACGCTCCCGGAGGATCGCCTCGAACTGGAGCTTGGTCTGCCCGTACGGATTCCCCGGCACGAGGGGCGAATTCTCGTGGAGCGGCATGGGAGTCGAGGCGTCGTAGACCGCGGCCGTCGACGAGAAGACGATCCGCGACACGCCGTGCTCCCTCATCGCGTCGAGCAGGATCGTCCCCTGCCGGACGTTCGCGTCTTCGTATCCGGCCGGGTCCGCGAGGGAGTCGGAGACGATCGTGCGCGCCGCGAGATGGACCACGCAGTCGATCTCCTTCGTCGTGAACGCCTCGCGGAGCGCCTTGGGATCGGAGGTGTGGCCCTTCACGAGATAGGCGAGCGCCGGCACCGCGTCCTTGTGCCCGGTCGAGAGATCGTCGAGCACGAGGACGGAGTGGCGGCCGCGCACGAGCTCCTCGGCGACGACGCTGCCGATGTATCCGGCGCCACCGACGACGAGGAAATTCACCCGCGCTCCGCAGCGGCCCGGAGGCGTCCAAGCGCCTGCTCGGGATCGGGCGCCCGGAAAATCGAGTGGCCGGCCACGAACGTGTCCGCGCCGGCGCGCACCGCTTCGGCGATCGTCTCCTCGGCGATGCCTCCGTCCACTTGCAGCAGGCAGTCGTAGCCGCCCCGGTCGATCGCCTCGCGCACGCGCGCGATCCGGGCGGGCGAGTCCTCGAGGAAGGGCTGCCCGCCCTTCCCGGGCTCGACCGTCATGACGAGGGCGATGTCGAGATCGGGAAGCGCTTCGATCAGCCGCTCGATCGGAGTGCCGGGCTTCACCACGCCGCCGGCCTTCAGCCCGCGCGCGCGAATGGCGCGCGCCGCCTCGCGCAGGGGCACGGTCTCCTCGTGCACGATCAGGTGGTCCGCGCCGGCGCTCGCGAACGGCTCGAGGAAGCGGAGCGGCTCCACGATCATGAGGTGCACGTCGAACGGGAGCGAGGAGAGGCGGCGCATGGCTTCGACCAGGATGGGACCGAACGTGATGTTCCGGACGAACTGGCCATCCATGATGTCGATGTGGAGGAAGTCCGCCCCGGCGCGCTCGACGCGCGCGATCTCCTCGCCCAGCCGGGCGAAGTCGGCGGACAGGATGGACGGGCACATGCGAAGGCGGCGGGGCTTGGACCAGCTGTCGGGACGCACGGCGTGCTCGGCTGCCTTCACGGCTGCACGAAGAGGATCACGGAGTCGCGCGGCGCGACGCGCCGGCCCGGGGGCGGGCTCTGGGAGTTCACGTCGCCCGATTTCTCCGCTCCGCGGCTCTCCCGGATGGCGACCGCGATGCCCTGGTCGCGCAGCCCGCGCGCGGCCGCGCTCCCGTCGTGGCCGCTCAGGTCCGGGAGCACGAAGCTCCGCGGCACGGCCCCGAGGCTCACGAGGAGGTCCACCGAGGCGTCCTGCTCCACCATCGTCTCGCCGGGCGGATCGGACGCGATCACGAGGTCCTTTCCCACGTCGTCCGCGTACGCGCGGGCCGTGTGCCCCAGCTTCAATCCCGCGTTCTCGAGGAGCATCGTCGCCTGCCGCGCGGTGACGCCTTCGAGAACCGGCACGCTCGTCCCCTGCGCGCCCAGGCTCACGATCACGGAGATGCGGCGGCCGCGCTTCACGAGACCCCCCGCGGGTGGATCCTGCTCCGTGATGAAGCCGCGCGGCACGTCCGGGCTCCACTGCTCGGAGATCTTGGAGAGCTTCAGGTCCTCGGACGCGAGGACCTTCTCGGCCTCGCGCTCGCTCAGGCCGATCACCTCCGGCACGTGCACCTCCGCCCCCTGACCGACGAAGCTCGGCATGAGGATGAGGTTCACGATGAGGAAACCGCCGAGGAGAGCGACCGCGGCGAGGGCGAGCGTGCCCGTGATGAAGTTGAAGCGAAAGCCGCGGCGGCGCTCGGAGTGAGGCGCAGGCGGATCCGGATCGGAGGGCTCGAGATCCGGCCCCATGGCGCTCGGAAGCTCGGCCAGCTCCTCGGCGTCCTGAGGCTCTCGCGTCTCGGTCAGGGGCTCCCTCATCGGCTCTCCCGTCCCTCTCGTGACTCCGCGGTCATCGGCGTCTCAGGCGCGCGGCGAAGACGCCATCCGTGCCGTGCCGGTGCGGGGTCGCCCGAAGGACCGGCTCGTGGGACGCGAACCCCGACGGGAGATACGGTCGCGCGTCCTCCATCCGGAACGCGGGCGTACGCTCGAGAAACGACGCCACCACGCGGTCCGTTTCCTCCGGTTCCAGCGAACAGACACTATATACCAGAACGCCGCCAGGCCGCGTGAGCCCGCCCGCCCGATCGAGGAGGGTCGACTGGAGCGCGGCCATCCTCGCGATGTCCGACTCCTCCTTCCGCCATCGCGCGTCCGCGCGTCGGCGGAGGACGCCGAGGCCGGTGCACGGAGCGTCGAGGAGGACGCCGTCGAAGGGTTGGGCGAAGGGCACGGCCCGGCCGTCGGCGAGGACCACGTCGATGCCCGGCAGCCTCAGTCGGTGGACGAGGTTCTCCCGAAGGGCACGAGCGCGTCCCGGCTGGATCTCGACCGCGGTGAGACGTCCTCCCGGAGCGACGCGCTCGGCCATCTGGGACGCCTTCCCGCCCGGCGCGGCGCAGAGATCGAGCACGCGATCGCCGGCCTTGATGTCGAGGAGCGCCGGCACCGACGCTTCCGCCTCGTCCTGGAGCGAGAGAAGACCGTCCCGAAAGAGCGGCGAGCGCGAGGCGACGAATCCGCCCTCGAGCACGAGCACCGGACCGCCGTTCGGCCCCGGCCTCGACGCGATTCCTTCGGCCTCGAGGAGCTTCGCGAGCTCCGCGGCTCGGATGCGATGCGCGTTCGCGCGCACGGAGACGGAGGGCTCCTCGTTGTCGGCCGCGAGGAGCTGCTCCGCTTCGTCCACGCCGTAGCGGTCGAGCCACCGCGAGACGAGCCATCGAGGGTGCGAGTGAACGACGGCGAGATACCCCGCAGGATCGCTGTCGCGATCCGGGAGTGGCGCGCGCTCGCCGGCCGCGAGCCGGCGGAGCACCGCGTTCGCGAGCCCCGCGGTGCCCGGGTGGCCGTAGCGCTTCGCGAGCTCCACCGACTCGTGCACCGCGGCGGACGCGGGAATGCGTGTCAGGATGAGAACCTGGTACGCGCCAAGCCGGAGCGCGGCGCGAATGGGACCGGGAAGACGCTCCCATCCGCCTCGCGTCAGGTGCTCGAGATGGTGGTCGAGGAGCGCCTTGTACCGGATCGATCCCTGCACCAGCGACGTCACGAGCGCGGCGTCCTTCGGACTCAGTGCCGCCTCGCGGAGCTTCGTCTCGAGCACGCGGTCCGAGTACGCGCTCCGCGTCTCGACCGCGAGCAACACTTGAAGCGCGATCTCGCGCGCGCCGGGCTTCCGCCTTTGGCGCGGCGGCGGCCTGCGTCCGGGACTCATGACGTAGCCGGCACGAGGAGCGACGACCCGGGCTTGAGCCGTGCCCCGTTCGCGTAGTCCCGGCCGCTCATGGCGCGACGTCCGCTCGGCTTGAGCGACGCGATCCAGACGGAGCCGCGGGCGAGCGCGATCCGAAGGCCGCGCTCCGGGTCGATGCCGAGCACCGTGCCGGGGACGGCGCCCGGCTCCTCCGGTGCGGCTCGGACCCCAATCAGCGTGAGGCGGCCCGAGGGCGTGTCGAAGAACGCGCCCGGATCGGGCGTGTAGGCGCGCACGCGACGCTCCATCTCGCCCGCATCGACGCCCAGATCCAGCCGTCCCGCGTCGGGCGCGATCTTGGGCGCATAGGTGGACCGAGCGCCGTCCTGCGGCCGCCCCTCGCGCTCTCCGCGCTCGATCCGGTCGAGAGAACGGGCGAGGCACTCGGCGCCGAGCAGAGCGAGACGCGCGCCGAGCATCCCGGCGTCCTCCAAGGGCTCGATGGGCGTCTCGATCGTCTCGAACACGGGCCCTTCGTCGAGCCCTTCGGTCATCCACATCGCGCTCACGCCCGTCGTGCGATCGCCCGCGAGGAGCGCCGCCTGGACCGGCGACGCACCGCGATAGAGCGGGAGCAGCGAGAAATGGATGTTGAGCGCGCCGATCTTCGGCGCGTCGAGGAGCGCGCGCGGCAGGATCTGCCCGTAGGCGACGACGATGAGGAGATCGGGGTCGAGCGCGCGCACGCGATCGATCTCCTCCTCTGCGCCGGCCTTGCGGGGGGTGGCGACGGGCAGTCCCAGATGCTCCGCCGCCTCGCGCACGGCGGACCGGCCGGTGGCGAGGCCTCGTCCCTGGGGACGGTCGGCGCGGGTCACGACGAGGAGCGGCGCGCGGCCGGTGTCGACGAGCTTCCGGAGTGGCGGCACCGCGTGAGCGGGCGTGCCGTAGTAGACGAGGCGCATCGCGCCTAGCGAGACGGCGAGCTACCCGGCGATTCGATCTCTCTCTCTTCGGCGAGACGCTTCAGCTTGCCGTCGAGGAGCTTTCGCTGGATCGCGCTCAGCCGGTCGACGAAGAGGACTCCGTCCAGGTGGTCGGTCTCGTGCTGGATGGCGCGGGCGACGAGCCCTTCGGCTTCCATGCGGAACGGGGCGCCCGTCTCGTCCATCGCCTCCACGATCACGCGCTCGGCGCGCTTCACGTCGTGGCGGATGCCGGGGATGCTGAGGCAGCCCTCCTCCGCGACCGTGGAGCCCTCCTTCTTGACGATGACGGGATTGACGAAGGCCCGCTTCACGCGCGGCTCGTCCTCGGGCAGGACGTCGAGCACGAACACGCGGCGGAGCAAGCCCACCTGTGGCGCCGCGAGGCCGATGCCGTCCGCGCGATACATGCATTCGAACATGCCCTGTACGAAGGTCGCGAGATCGGGCTCCACCTTGACCACGGGAGCGGCCTTCTGGCGGAGCACGGGGTCTCCGTAGTAGCGGAGGGTGAGGTGCGGGCTACTCACCGCGTTCGATCACCTGGATGATGGACTGGCTGGTGAATTCCATCTTCATGTCCTCCCCCACCTTGAGGACCACGATCTCGTCCTTCTCGCCCTTCCGTCCGATGACGGTCCCGAAGATGCCGCCCGATGTGAGGACGCGGTCTCCCTTCTTCACCGCCTTGAGCATCGCCTCGGTGTCGCGCTGCTTCTTCTGCTGCGGGCGGATGATCATGAAATAGAAGATGCCGATCGTGATCGCGAGGATCGCGAACATGTGGAGCATCTGATCTTGCGGTGACGGCGCCGCGGCCGCACCGGCCGCCTGCGCGAACGCCTGGTCGAGCATGGGTTCTCCTGGGTGGGGTCAGACCGCCCGTTCGCGATAGCGCGCCTTGAAGGCGCTCGCGAGGGCGTCGAACGCGTCCCGCTCGATGGCGGAACGGGCTTCGCGCATCAGTGTCTGGTAAAACGTTACGTTGTGCAAGGTCAGCATTCGGTGCGCGAGCATCTCGCCCGCCTGGTGCAGATGCCTCAAGTAGGCGCGGCTGAACTCGCGACACGCGTCGCAGCCGCAGTCCCGGTCGAGTGGAGCGGGATCGCGCGCGTGCACGGCGTTCCGGATGTTGATCGGGCCGTCGGACGTGAACGCCATTCCGTTCCGCGCGTTCCGGGTCGGGAGGACGCAGTCGAACAGATCCACGCCCGACGCGATGCCGTCGAGCAGATCGACGGGCGTTCCCATGCCCATGAGGTAGCGGGGCCGGTCGACGGGGAGCGCCTCGTTCACGATGCGCGCGAGCGCCCACGTCTCCTCCTTGCTCTCCCCCACCGATAGCCCTCCGATGGCATAGCCATCGCACGGGATCGCGGCGCTCCTCGCCGCCATCTCCGCCCGGAGTCCGGCGTCCCCGGCCCCCTGCACGATCGTGAAGAGGAGCTGCGGAAGGCCGGTCGGCGTGGTGCGCGTGCGCGCGTGCGCGAGGGAGCGCTCCGTCCAGCGGAGCGTCCGCTCCCCCGCCGCGCGCGCCCCCGCGTCGTCGATGGGGAGGAGCACGGCGTGATCCAGCGTGACGGCGATGTCCACGCCGAGATCCGCCTGGATCTCCATCGCGCGCTCCGGCGTCAGCATCTCGGCCTTGCCGTCGATGTGGGAGTGGAAGAGCACGCCCTCCTCGGTGACCTTTGCGCGATCGCCGAGGCTCATGATCTGGTAGCCGCCCGAATCGGTGAGGATGGGGCCGTCCCACCCCATGAACCGATGCAGCCCGCCCAGCTCGCGGATCACGTCCGCGCCCGGGCGGAGCATCAGGTGATACGTGTTGGAGAGGACGATCTGCGTGCCGGCGGCGCGGATCTCAGCCGGCGTGAGCCCCTTCACGGTGCCCGCGGTGCCCACCGGCATGAACGCGGGCGTCGCGATCGCGCCGTGCGGCGTGGCGAGGCGTGCGGCTCTCGGGGCGGTCGCGCCGCCGCGCTCGAGGGTGAACGTCGGAGCGGGAACGCTCAGGCGCCATGGCCTCCCGGCGTGTCGATCCGGTACTCCTTGAGCTTCGTCCGGAGCGTCTGGCGCGAGATGCCGAGCGCCTCGGCCGCGCGCGTCTTGTTGCCCGCGGTCTGCTCGAGCGCCAGCTCGATCGCCATCCGCTCGGCGTCGGCCAGCGGCACGATGCTCTTCTCGGTCCGGATCCTGGTGCCGATCACCGCCGCGCCCGATCCTCCCGCGCCCACGATCTCGAGCGGCAGGTGCTCCGGCAGGATCCACTCCTCGCTCTCGAGCAGGATGGACCGCTCGATCACGTTCCGGAGCTCGCGCACGTTGCCGGGCCACCGGTAGGCGAGGAGGAGCGTGAGCGCCTCGTCGCTCGGACCCTTCACGGTCCGCCCGAGCTCGCGGTTCCAGTGCCCGACGAAGTGGTCGATGAGTGGCGGGATGTCCTCCTGGCGCTCCCGGAGCGGCGGGATGACGAGCTGGAGCGCGTTGAGCCGGAAGTAGAGATCCTCGCGGAAGCGGTCCTGCGCGACCATCGCCTTGAGATCGCGATTGGTGGCCGCGACGATGCGCGTGTCCACCACGATGTCGACCGTGCCGCCGACGCGGCGGAAGCGCTTCATCTCGAGCGCGCGGAGGAGCTTCGCCTGGAGGCTCGGGCTCATCTCGCCGATCTCGTCCAGGAAGAGCGTGCCGAGATGGGCCATCTCCATGAGCCCCTTCTTCGTCTTCTTGGCGTCGGTGAAGGCGCCCGCCTCGTGTCCGAAGAGCTCGCTCTCGAGGAGATTCTCGGCGATGGCGCTGCAGTTGAGCTCCACGAAGGGGCCGTCGCGTCGCGCGCTCCGGTCGTGGATCTCGCGCGCGAGGAGCTCCTTGCCCACGCCCGTCTCCCCCTGGAGGAGCACCGTCCCCGAGGGGCTCTGCGCCATCTTGGCGACGGTCTCGATCACCTTGTTCATGCGCGACCCGCCGCCGACGATGAGGGCCGATCCGCTTCGCCTGCGGTCCACGTCGCGAAGCCGGGCCACCTCCTCGGCGAGGCGCGTCTGGGCGAGCGCGTTGCGTAGGATGAGCTTCAGGTGGTCCAGCTCGAACGGCTTCGAGAGGTACTCGTAGCAGCCGGCCTTCGTGGCCTCGACCGCCTGCGGGATCTGCCCGTACGCGGTCATCATCACCACCTGGACGCTGCGCTTCCTCGCCTTGATCGTCTTCAGAAGCTCGAGCCCGTTCGTGTCGGGCAGCTTCTGATCGAGCAGCACGAGCTGGTACTCCTCGCGCTCGATCTTCTCGAGCGCCTCCGCCCCGTCCGCCGCGGTCTCCACCCGGTATCCCTCGTCCGACAGGCCTTCCTTGAGGGTGAACCGAAGGGTCCGCTCGTCATCCACCACGAGGATCCCGACCGCCTGCTTAGCGAGGACTGCCGCGTCTGTCTCCATGTCGTTTCTCCACGGGTAGATCGATGCTCACGGTCGTGCCCTGCCCCACCGTGCTTTCGATGGAGATCGCGCCGCCGTGCTCGCGAACGATGCTCTGGCAGATGCTGAGTCCCAAACCGGTGCCTTGAGTGCGCGTGGTGTAGAAGGGATCGAACACGCGCGCGATGACGGCCGCCGGGATTCCCGGCCCGTTGTCCTTCACGCGCACCTCGACCACATCCTGGAGCGGAGGCCGCTCCCGCTCGAGAAGACGGTCGGTGGCACGCCGTCCGATCGAGCTCCGCTCGGCCGCGCGCTTCCGCGCCGGGCCGACCTTCACCTCGATCTCGCCCCCTTGCGTGAGCGCCTGGAGCGCGTTCATGAGGACGTTCAGCACGACCTGGAGGATCTGGTCGTGGTCCATGTAGATCTCGGGCACGCGGTCGGCCCGCTCGACGCGCAGGTTCACGTTCTCCTGCACCGCCACTTCGTGCACCAGCATGAGCGCGCGATCGAGCGACGGCAGGATCGACTGGCGCGTGAGCTGGGGCGTGGAGGGACGCGCGAACTGGAGGAGACTCACGACGATCCGGTCGAGGCGCGACACCTCCTCGAGGATGAGATCGGCGAACTGACTCCGCGGGTCGTCGCTCTCCAGGCGCCGCTTGAGCAGTTGCGCGGAGCTGCTGATCCCGGCGAGCGGGTTCCGGATCTCGTGGGCGACTCCGGCCGCGAGCTCGCCGATGGACGCGAGCCGGTCGCGCCGCCGCCACTGGTCCTCGCGCGCCTTCTGCTCCCTCAGATCCTGGAAGAGCGCCAGCGTCCCGAGGAGCGCCCCCTCACGTCCCTCGAGGGGCAGGAGCTTGAGCGACACGGGGAGGATGTCCCCGGAGCGCGTCACCACCTCGACTTCGTGCGGCTCCTCCGACGACGCGCACGCGCCCGGAGGCACGTGCCCCTCGCCCTTCGGAGCGCGGAAGACGCGCGCGGCGTCCTCGCCTTCGAGCTGATCGGGCTCGAATCCAAGGAGCTTGGCCGCGGCCGGATTGGCCGCGAGGACCTTGCCGTCGCGATCCACGGCGAGCACGCCCTGCGGTGCGTGGCGGAAATGGCTCCATGCGGCGTCGAGCACGCGATGGTCGGGCGGAGGTTCGGGAGGCGTCGCGGGAAGGCGGGCGCGGGATCTCAACTCGTCCCGCCCGCGCTTCGAGGAGGCGCGCCGGGCAGGGATCGGGGGAATGGAATGGCGTGCTGAACGTGAAGCGTTCCGGGCGCCCTTCCCTTTTCGGCTTCCAAGCCGACCTCCGGCGTCATCCCTGTGCCCGAACTCGCGAATGCGGAACCGATCGTGAGTGGTCACATCTTTACCAGTGCCCCTCGCCGGGGGTCAAGCGGTTTCGGTCGGTCGCTCCTTCGTCTTTGGAGTGGACGCGATGCGGCGGAGGATTACTCCGGCCAGAGTGCGGCGCACTTCGGGGCGATCGTAGTACCGGCGCTGGATGCGTCTCCGCGCGCGTTCCACGCTCGGCAGCTGCGCCACGTCGGGCTCCTCGGCCCCTACCGGCCTAGTTGAGGCTTGCGGCACGGTCCCGATCCTTCCTCAAGGTCGCCATCGCTTCCATCCAGCTCTCCCTGAGATCCAGGAGGCCTTCGAACGCATGCTCGAAGTCTCCACGTTCGATGTCGCTCAAACAGGTGTCGAAGTGCGCCAGGACGCGCCCGCCCACGTCCCGTGACCGATGCTCGAGGCGAGACATCAGATCGAGGACGGTTCGAAGCGCGATCGAGCGGTTCTCCTCCTGGCAGCTCCGAAGCGCGCAGTCGAAGAGGGCGAGGACTTCCTCGCCCCGCTCGATCCAGCGGTCCAGCTCGCCGAGATCGGCGCCACCTCCGTAGGCGGTGCTCATCGCATCGCGCCCGTCTCGAGGCGGCCTCTCAAGGCTTGGACTCCCGTCCGTTCTCCGGCCTAGAGCTGGGATTCCCCTGCGCGCCGCTGGGGCGCGTCGCGCCCGACTCGCCGTTCGGCGTACCGCCGGCCTCGCGAATGGCCTGGGCTCGACGATTCTCCTGCTGAATTCGCTCGTAGATCTCTTCCCTGTGCACTTTCACGCTCGGCGGGGCGTCGATGCCCAGCTTCACGTGATTTCCCTTCACCTCCACGATCGTGATCTTGACGTCGTCACCGATGCGGATGTTTTCTCCGAGCTTCCTTGTCAGGAGGAGCATCGTGCCCTCGTCCTCTCCAGCGTCCTGCCGGGGTCTGGGTCGCGGTCGGGGGCGCCGGGATGGTCCCGGAGCCTTTCCCTTCCGGCCCAACCATCGGCACGACCGGGCGCCATCTGAATGGCGAATCCCCGCGCCTGCACTGGAAGAACGAGGGTTCTGGGACGGTCCGATCGAGCCACGGCGGAGTGGTGAAACAGACGCGCGGAATCGGGTGGGAAGGCCCGGTTTTCAGAGGGGCCCTGCTCTCTGGCCACAACTTGAGGGGAGGCACGGCCCCTGCTACCATTCCGCCACGTGACTCCCCTCGTGCCATTCCACCCGCGCCACCAGAGTGCCCGCGCCCTGGGGCTGCTCGTTTCCATCCTCGCGCTCACGATGGCGCTGCTCGTCGGCTGCGGCTCGGAGAGCACGATCGACCCCGGCGCGGATCCCAACGCGGTCGTCTGGACGAAGCTCACGAACCTGCCCACCGAGACCAGCGCCCTGCTCCGGGACGTTCAGGCGCTCTACCCGGACTGGCGCGGCGATTCGGTGGTGTTCTGCGCGCTGGGCAACGATCCGGCCAGCGGCAAGCACCTGCGTCTCGCGTTCGTGAACGTGAACGACGGCGCCGGAGCGACCGTGACGGGATACCCCGGCCTCTCGAACTGGAATGACATCACGCCCAAGTGGGTTAGCCCGGGGCACGTGGTCTTCTCGTCGAGCCGAGACCCGGCTGGCGCGTTCGACATCTGGTACCGCAACGTCGACACGGGCGCGGATCACCGCCTGATGAACACGGCGGCCTACGAGACGCGTGCCATTCCCAAGCCGGGCTCGCCCGGCCTCGCGTACGCGTACAACACCACCAGCGACAGCCGGAACGGCCGCCTGGTGTATATGCCCGATACGGCCAACGTGGCGAGCCAGAGCTTCCAGACTGCCCCGGGCCTCAAGATCGGCGAGCCGGCCTGGGATCCGACCGGCACGAAGATCGTGTTCAGCGCCGACAGCACGGCGGGGACCGTCCACTACAGGCACATCTGGTGGACCGCGGTCGGGGATACGGCGTCGCACCAGCTCACCTTCGGCCCCTACGAGGACGACTATCCGTCCTTCCGGCCGGACGGCTCCAGCATCCTCTTCGAGTCGGACCGGTCGGGCCGGTCGAGCCTCTGGCTCGTGGATCCGGTGCTGGGCGAGGCGGCCGGCGTGACGCGAATCGCGTGGCAGGATCCGGGGCCGCAGATCTATTTCCCCATCTGGTCCCCGGATGGTCAGCGCATCATGGTCACGGTGGACGGAGACAATACGGGCCGCCAGCTCTGGATCCTGTCCAACCTCAAGCTTCCCTGAGCTAGCTCGACCCTACGCGCTCAGCTTCGCTCGCATCGCTCGGGCGAAGCGGCGCAGCCGATCCTCGCGCTTCGCGACGTCCTTCTCTTCCTGCAACTCCCGGATGAGCGCGCTCCCCACAATGACCCCTTCCGCGTGGCCTCGCAGCGGCGCGACGTCGCTCGTCGGGGTCCATCCGAAGCCCACGCACCGTGGCAGCGGCGAACTCGAGCGGCACGCGTCGAGAAGATCGTCGAGCTTCGCATCGCCCGCGCCGCCACCGGTCACCCCGAGCCGCGCGACGACGTACAGATACCCTCGCGAGGCAGCGGCGATCGAGGACAGCCGGCCACGATCGGTTGTCGGAGCGATGAGCGCGATCGTGTCGAGTCCCGCGCTCTGGAACGAGGACCAGAGCGCGGGATCCTCCTCGGGGGGCAGATCGACGAGGATCAGGCCGTCCACGCCCGCGGCCACGGCCTCGCGCGCGAAGCGCTCCGCCCCATAGGCGAGCACCGGGTTCAGATAGGTCATCACGACGAGCGGCGTCTCGAACCGCGCCCGCAGGCGCCGCGCCTGCTCGAGCGTGTCGGCGAGACGCACCCCCTTCTCCAGCGCCACGCGGGTCGATTCCTGGATCACGGGGCCGTCGGCGAGAGGATCGCTGAAGGGCACGCCCATCTCGAGGAGATCCGCCCCCTCCTCGCAGAGCGCGGCGAGCAGGCGATCGGATTCGGCGAGGTCGGGAAATCCGGATGTGAGGAACGGAACGAAAGCGAGGCGCCGCTCGATCGACGCGCGCTCGAGCGCGCGGCCGATCCGGCCGGCCACGGTCAGCCGTTCAAGGCGGCCGCGCGGCGGTAGGCCTCGCGAGCGCGGAGGGGAAGCTCCTTCTTGTCGTAGGCGACTCCCAGGAGCCGGTGGATGCGCGGATCCTCGGGGCGGAGCCGGGCGGCGTTCTCGAGGGCGAGAATCGCCTGATCGGCGGCGTCCTGGTTGTTGTACGCGACGCCGAGGTGGTAGTGGAGCCGCGCGTCGTCGGGGCGGATCTCGAGCGCGCGCTTCAGCTCGCCCACCGCGCGCGCGTACGCGCCGATGCGGAGGTGGAGGATGGCGAGCGCGTAGAGCGCCTCGGCGCTCGCCGGGTCCAGCCGGGCCGAGGCCTCGAGCATGGCTTCCGCTTCCTGGAGCTCGTCGTCGGCAAGGAGCGCCCATCCCAGGTTGAAGTGGGCCTCCGCGCTCTGCGGGCTCAGGTGGACCGCGCGGCGGAACTCCTCGAGAGCCTCCTCGGCCATGCCCCACTCGGCGTAGAGCGCGCCCAGGTTGGATCGGGCGTCCGAGCAGGCGGGATCGAGGCTCACCGCACGACGGAGCGCGTCGATCGCCCCCTTGCGCTCTCCGAGATCCGAGCGGCAGAGGCCGAGATTGACCCAGGCGCGCACGTGCGCCGGTTCGAGCCGGACGGTGGCCTCGTAGGCGGCGCGTGCCGCTTCCGCGTGGCCGCGGCGCGCGTGATGGAGTCCCAGGCGGAACGACGCGTCGGCGCTCTGCGGCGCGAGCTCGACGGCCTGCCTCAGGTAGAGGCCGGCCTCGTCATGCGCGCCGGAGCGCGACAGGAGATCGCCCAGGAGAACGAGGAGGTCGGCCTGACGGGGGTGCGTGAGGATGCCCTGGCGGAGCGTCTCGATGGCGCGCTCGGCGCGGTCCTGCGACGCGAAGATGCGGGCCGCTTCGCGCACCTGCTCCGGATCCGCGCTCCCGTGCACGAGCGTCTCGGCCAACGCGAGGCTCTCCTCGCGGGATTCGGATCCCGTGAGCGCGCTATCGCGAAGGGAGAGAGGAAGCGCTCGATCCACGCTCGCACTCTATCCACGAGAGCGCGCGAGTCAAATAAAAAAGGCCCGAATCACCGGGCCCGATGCATTTTTTTTCACGCGCGCCATGCGCGCGCCGCTCTAGTCGGGAATCGTCTCGAGGTCGCGCATCATCGCGGCGCCGCGCGTCCCTTGATTCGAAGGAGATCCGGATCGCTCCGCATCGACCTCGATGCGGATTTCGAACACCAGGCGTACGCGTCCGGACGGTAGCGAGCCCAGATCGATCGGCACGGTCACGGTGCGGGCGTCTCCGCCCGTCACGGCTGGTTGAGCCGCGGCCTGACGCGACGACGATCCGTAATCCGCCTCGCGCTCGATCTCGCCCACCGAGAAGCCATCGTCCGAGTCGTCGGCCTTCCTCTTCTTCGCTGCCTGAAGGCCGCCGAGCGGGATCAGGTCGTCGCTCGTGAGCACGGTTTCGTCGGGCTGCATGCTCGACGGCGGCGTGAACGGAGTCTGGGGCTCGATGGACTGGGAGAACGGTCCCGCCGGCTCGAGCGGCGGATTCGAAGCGGTGGTCGGCGAGTGCGTCTCGGGCTGGGCCTTCCCGCCCCGCTTGAGGGACTGGAGAATCTTCCCGCCGACCGACTTGGGCGCTTCGGGAGTAGGGGTCGGGGTTTCCTCGACGGCCGCGGGCCTCTTCGGCTCCTCGGCAGCAACCCGAGGCGGCGTGGTCAGGCTTCCCCGATCACGATCGATGACATCCTTGGAGATCTTGGCGAGGAGGAGCTTGGACACGCCGCGCAAGGTCTCGAATACGCCGACACTGTTCGCGGCCTGCGCCTCGAACGTGGGCACGTTGTAGCGGTTCAGCTCCTGATTCATCTGCTGGAGCGTGAGCGCGCCCGGGAGATCCCGCTTGTTGAACTGGATCACCCAGGGAATGGTCTGGAGATCGAGCCCGTACGCCTTCAGATTTTGCTCGAGATTCGAGAGGCTCTCCCGGTTCTCGGCCATCTTGTCGGGACTGGAGTCGGCGACGAACACGAGCGCGTCGACGCCCTTCAGCACGAGCTTTCGCGTCGCGTTGTAGTAAACCTGGCCCGGCACGGTGTAGAGCAGGAAGCGCGTCTTCATCCCCTGAAGCTCGCCCAGATCCAGGGGAAGCAGATCGAAGAAGAGCGTCCGGTCCGTCTGCGTCTTCATCGAGACCATGCGGCCGCGATTGGACTCGGGAACGCTGTCGTAGATCTTCTCGAGGTTGGTCGTCTTTCCGCTCAGACCGGGACCGTAGTAGACGATCTTCGCGTTGATCTCCCGCCCGGAATAGCTCACCACGACCATGGCGTCGCTCCCTCGATGAGTTTCATTGACGTCGTCTGCGTGTGGCGCGGGTGCGGTGGGAATGGATCTCGACCGGCCCGTCGCGCCTAGCAGCACGCTCTGTGCCACAGGACTCCCGACAGCTACGACGGAGAGATCGGCGGTTCGCTATCTAATCTTTTGCGGAATTGTGCGATGCAGTCGCACGCACCTCGAGCTCCGGCGACTGTCCCGGGCGGGGTCGCGCGGCGCGCCGTGCGGTCTGCAAGATGAGGCGCGAATTCCGGTTACGTGGTGCGCGGTTCCCGCCTGATCCAGATCCCCTGGCGCTCCTTGAGCTGGAGGTTGGGAGCCCCCGGCTCGCGCACGCTTTCGTAGTGCTTGAGAAGCAGTTTTTTGAGCTCTGGATAGTCCTGGGTCGGGAAATAACGGCTCACCCGTCCGAACATCCCGTCCTGTTCCGAGTAGCGCAGCAGCGTGACCTCGGTGACGCGCTCGTACTGACCTTCGCCGTACGCGGCCTCTGGATTCTCATCCACGTCGATCCAGAGCGACGCGACGTTGTCGGTGATCTCGAACTGGTGCCGGTTCCGCATGAGGAATTCCCAGAGTCCGTAGATCTCCAGAGGCACATACCGGACGGTGCGAGTGGATCCGTTATCAGGACGCTTGATCTCGCAGCGCACCAGCTTCTGGCTGGCCATCAGTCCCCCCATTCCATGGCATGCCTCATGCAACCTTGCCGTATTGGAAGCGGTGGCGGCGCACCGAGTCGCCGAGAATCACCCGCTCGACGGACGTTGGACCCGAGGAGGACTGCCATGAAACGAACGACACCTTCGCCCGCACCATGGTTCCTCGCGCGTCGCGCTCGCGAAGTCTATTGCCGGCGCGACAATCGCGTCTATTCGTCCTGTCCGCACAGCGACACGGCTGCGCTTTGTCCGTGCCTGCACGCGGTGGAGACGGCGGACGCCCTCTTCGAGCCTGGTGACGAGGAGCAACCGCCAACGTGATCCACGGCTGAATCGAGCCCTCCCTGGCTCGTCTGAGCCGCCGCCACAATAGGGGCCGACCTCTCGTCAAGTCAACGGGTTCGGACCGCGCGGCCCTGCCCCGCTCGCCTTGACACCTTTTTGGACACTGGTGTAGCGTCCTCGAATCAGGGGGAGAGGGACGAACCATCGCGCGCGATCCGGACGTGTTGCCGAGCCTAGTGCTGCAAGCCATCCAGACCGCGTGCGCGACCAGCTCTCCCCGGGCCCACCGCGTCGCCGCACGCTTCATCGCCTCCCTGCAGTACACGCTGAGCCGCTCACGGAGGAGCGCCGTGCTCGCGAATCTCTCCCAGATCGCCGCCTCCGGACATCCCGCGCTCGCGAGCGTTCGAGCCCGAGAGCGCACGGCGCGACGCATGTTCGAGAGCCTCCCCCTCTCCTGGATCGAGTACTTCGCGGAAGCCCACGGGGGGAAGGACCGCGCCCCGAGCTTCCGAGGAGCCGAGCACCTCTACCGCGCGCTGGCCCGCGGCCGCGGAGCCGTGATCACGGCACCGCACCTGGGGAGCTGGGAGCTGGCTGGACTCGCGCTCGCGAGGCTCGGGATCGAGGTGCAGGCGGTGAGCGGGGTGCAGATCCATCCGCTCCTCGCGCGTGCCCTGCGCGACCGGAAGGCGCGCGAGGGGCTCGTGATC
>DATJGP010000185.1:0-27191 GCA_035494915.1 Candidatus Eiseniibacteriota bacterium
CGTGCCGCGCCAGATCGTGGCCGCGCGCGGCGCCTATCTCACGGACGCGGACGGTCAGGAGCTCCTCGACTACGTCCTCGGCTGGGGCCCCATGCTCCTCGGACACGCGCACCCCGCCACGATCCAGGCCATCGAGCGCCAGGCCCGGCTCGGAACGCTCTACGGCACGAGCACGCCGCTCGAGGCGGACCTCGCCGAGCGCGTGCGCCGCTTCTATCCGGCCGCGGAGCGACTGCGCTTCGTCTCGACCGGAACCGAAGCCACGATGAGCGCGCTTCGCGTGGCGCGAGCCGCCACGAAGCGGTCGCTCTACGTGAAGCTCGAAGGGTGCTATCACGGGCATGCCGATCCGTTCCTCATCCAGGCCGGCTCCGGCGCGGCGACACTGGGCGTGCCCGATTCGCCGGGCGTCCCCGCGTCCGCCCTCGCGGACACGCGCCTCGCGCGGTTCAACGATCTCGACTCCGTGCGCGCGCACTTCGACCGCGAGGGGTCCCAGATCGCCGCGGTCATCGTCGAGCCGGTGGTCGGAAATTACGGCGTGATCCCGCCGCGGCCGGAATTCCTCCCTGGACTCCGCGCGCTCTGCGATCGCCACCAGGCGGTGCTCCTTTTCGACGAGGTGATGTGCGGCTTCCGCGCGGCGCGCGGCGGAGCGGCGGAGCGGTACGGCGTGAAGCCCGATCTGGTCGCGCTGGGCAAGGTAATCGGCGGCGGCCTTCCGGTCGCGGCGTTCGGCGGGCGCTCCGACATGATGGCGCTCGTCGCCCCCGAGGGCCCCGTCTACCAGGCCGGCACGTACTCGGGGAATCCGCTCGCCATGGCCGCCGGAGTGGCCGCGCTTTCGGACATGGAGCAGGATCCGGATCTCTTCCGGCGCGTCGAGGCCCGCACGTCCCTCCTCGCTGCGGGGCTCCAGGCCTCGCTGGACCGGCATCGCGTCCCCGGCGTGGTGAACGCGGTCGGCTCGATGTGGACGCTCTTCTTCGGCGTGACCGAGGTGTCGACGATGGATCAGGTGCGCCGCGCCGATCGCGAGCGCTACGCGCGGTGGTTCCAGGGCATGCTCGAGCGTGGGATCTACCTGCCTCCCTCGGCATTCGAGGCGGCGTTCCTCTCGACCGCGCACACCGAGACCGAGATCGACCGCACGCTCGAGGCGGCGGACGAGGTGCTCGCGTCATGACGCAAGGCCTCGCCCCAGCCTTCTCGTTCCTGCGCGCCTGCCGCGGCGAGCCGATCGCGGAAACGCCGATCTGGATCATGCGCCAGGCGGGACGCTACCTCCCCGAGTACCGGGCGCTCCGCGAGAAGCACTCGTTCCTCGATGTCTGCAAAGTCCCGGAGCTCTGCGCGGAGGTCACCGCCCAACCGATCGACCGGTTTGGATTCGACGCCGCGATTCTCTTCCAGGACATCCTGATCCCGCTGATCGGGCTGGGCGTGCCGCTCGACTTCGATCCCGGCCCGCGGCTCGGACTCACCGTCACCCGCAAGGAGGACGTGGACCGCCTCCACTGGCAGGGCATGGAGGCGATCTCCCACATCCGCCCCGTGGTGCGCGCCGTGCGGCAGCGCCTCGCGGGACGAGTCCCGCTCATCGGCTTCGCGGGCGCGCCCTTCACCGTGGCCGCCTATCTGGTCGAAGGCGGGGGCGCGCGCGATCTCTCGAAGACACGCGCCTTCCTCGCCCGCGACACCGACGCCTTCGCGCGGCTCCTCGATCTCCTCACCACCGCGACGATCGAGTATCTGAAGGCCCAGATTGGCGCCGGGGCGGATGCGGTCATGCTCTTCGACACGCAGGCGGGATGGCTTCCCCCGGCGGAGTTCGCGCGCACCGCGGCGGCATCGGCCGATCGCGTGCTCCGGGCGCTTCCGAAGGGAACGCCGACCATCTACTTCGCGCTCTCTCCCTCGGTGGGGCACCTCGAGGCGCTCCGCGGCATGCACGCGGACGTGTTCGGGCTCGACTACCGGGTCTCGCTGGCGCAGGCGCGCGCCATCCTCGGCAACGCCAAGGCGGTCCAGGGGAACCTGGACCCGGCGACGCTCGTGGGCCCAGGCGAGGAGATCGTGGTAGGGGCGGAAGCCGTGCTGAAGGAGAATCGAGGACGGCCGGGGCACATCTTCAATCTAGGGCACGGGATCTTCCCGGACACCCCGGTCGAGAACGTGAAGCTCCTCGTGGACACCGTGAAGCGCTACCGCGCGCGCGGATAGGAAGGACATGAGCAAGAGCACCGCCCAGATCACCGCCGACCTCCTGGCCAAGTACGACCGGCCCGGGCCGCGCTACACGTCGTACCCGACGGCGATCGAGTTCAACGAGGGGTTCACCCCGCAGCGCTACCTCGAGAAGCTGGACGACGCGGCGCGCAAGCCCGATGAGCCGCTCTCGCTCTACGTCCACCTCCCCTTCTGCCGCGAGCGATGCAGCTTCTGCGGCTGCAACGTCATCATCACGCAGAAGCCGGGCGTGGCCGGGGCCTACATAGACGACCTGGAGCGCGAGGTCGCGCTCGTCGCCGCGCGGCTCGGGAAGCGCACCAAGGTGGTGCAGTACCACTGGGGGGGCGGCACGCCGACCTATCTCGATCTGGACCAGATGCGCCGCGTGTGGCGCCTCTTCGCCGACCGGTTCACGTTCGAGCCGGGGGCCGAGATCGCGATCGAGGTGGATCCGCGCGTCACGACGCGGCGCCAGTCGGAGCTCCTGAAAGAGCTCGGCTTCAACCGGATCTCGATGGGCGTGCAGGATTTCGACTCCGACGTGCAGGAGGCGGTGAACCGGTACCAGACGTTCAACCAGACGCGCGACCTCCATCTCTACCTGCGCGACCTCGGCTTCGAGTCGATCAACTTCGACTTCATCTACGGTCTCCCGCACCAGACGCCGGAGACCTTCCGGAAGACGATCCAGCTGGCGCTCGAGCTGCGCCCGGACCGCGTGGCCTGCTACAGCTACGCGTTCGTGCCCTGGATCAAGGCGCACCAGAAGGCGATCCGGCTCGAGGATCTGCCGCCGCGCGACGTGAAGCTGGAGCTCTTCGGCATCGCCTACGAGCTCTTCACAGGGGCGGGCTATCAGCAGATCGGGATGGACCACTTCGCGGTCGAGAGCGATTCCCTCGCGGTCGCGGCGCGGGAGCACACGCTCTTCCGGAACTTCATGGGATACACGACGCACCCCGCCAAGGACTCGGTCGGCTTCGGCGTCTCGGCCATCGGCGACTTGGGCGGGGCGTTCGCGCAGAACACGAAGAAGCTGAACCGCTACAAGGACGCGCTCGATCAGGGCCTGCCGCCGATCGAGCGCGGGTTCGAGCGGTCCCGCGACGACGAGATCCGCCGGGACGTGATCCAGAGCCTCATGTGCAACTTCCATCTCGACATCCGCTCGCTCGAGCGCGCCTACGGCATCGACTTCGCTTCCTACTTCGCCGACTCGCTCCGTCGCCTCGACGAGGGACCGGGCGCGCACGGATTCGTGACGCGCACGCCGGACGCGATCCACGTCACGGAGCCGGGACGTCTCTTCGTGCGCAACGTCTGCATGGAATTCGACGCCTATCTTCCCGGCCGCGAGACCCAGAAGCCGATCTTCTCGAGGACCGTCTGAAGACCGGAATCCTGCTCCTCAACCTGGGCGGTCCCGACCGGCTGGACGCGGTGCGTCCGTTCCTCATCCGCCTCTTCAGCGACCGCGAGATCATCAAGCTCCCCGGCGGGCCCATCGGGCAGTTCTTCATCGGGCGCATCATCGCGTACAGCCGGACCAAGGAAGTGCAGGAGAACTACCACCGGATCGGCGGCGGCTCGCCCATCGTGCGCTGGAGCACCCTCCAGGGGCGCGGGATGTGCGAGCGGCTCCGGGCCCGGGGCCATGACGTGGAGTACGCCCTCGCCATGCGCTACTGGAATCCGACCACCGCCGACGCGCTCGACGAGCTCGAGGGTAAGAAGGTGGACCGGCTTCTCGCGCTCACGCTCTACCCCCACTACTCGGTCGCGACCACGGGCTCGAGCGTGGCCGAGCTCAAGCGCGTGATGAAGCGACGCGGGACGAAGCTCCCGCTGGACGTGATCGACTCCTGGCACGACCAGCCGACCTACATCCGGGCCATGGCGGAGCGCGCCAAGGCGGCGCTCGCGACGATACCCGCGGGCGCGAAGCCCACCATTCTCGTGAGCGCGCACGGGCTCCCGCAGCACTTCATCGACGACGGCGATCCCTACTGCGCGCACATCAAGGCGTGCATGGACCTGATCCTCGCGCAGCTTCCGCCGCTTCCCTCCGTTCTCGCGTATCAGAGCCGCGTCGGCCCCGTGCCCTGGATCGGACCGAGCACGGACGAGATGATCGACCGGCTCGCGAAGGAAGGCGTGCGGGACCTGCTCGTGATCCCGATCAGCTTCGTGTCGGATCACGTGGAAACGCTCTACGAGGTCGACCTCCTCTACGGCGAGCAGGCCAAGAAGCTCGGGTTCCGCACCTTCGCGCGCGCGGAATCGCTCAACGACTCGCCCCTGTTCCTCGACGCGCTCGCCGAAGTTGTCGAGCCTCGCCTCGAGCGATGAGGGTCGCGATCCTCGGCGCCGGGATCGCCGGCCTGTCCACCGCCCACTTCATCCGCCGCGAAGCGGCTCGGCGGAATCTGCCGCTCGAGCTCCTGGTCTACGAAGCGGGCGCGCGCGCCGGCGGGCGCATCCGGACCCAGGAGGACCAGGGCTATCGCGTGGAGTGGGCCGCCAACGGAATCCAGGGGTGGGACGGCGCCGCCTCGAGGCTCGCCGACACGCTCGGGCTCAAGGCGGAGAAAGTGGTCGCGCGGCCGGACTCGGCGCGGCGATACATCCTGAAGGGTGGCAAGCTCCACCTCCTGCCGTTCTCGCCGCCGGCGATCCTCGGTTTCAAGGCCCTCTCCGCGCGCGGCAAGCTGCGGCTCGCCGCGGAGCCCTTCGTCGCGAAGCGCGGCGCCAAAGACGAGTCGGTCCACGCCTTCGCCGCGCGCCACATCGGCGAGGAGGCGGCGTCGACACTGGTCGGCACGTTCGTCCGCGGGATCTTCGCCGGGGACGCGACAATGCTCTCGCTCGACGCGGCCTTCCCCGTGATGCGCGAGATGGAGCGAAAGCACCGCTCGCTCGTCCTCGCCATGATGCAGGGCAAGCGAAACCCGCACGCGAGGACGCTCTGGAGCCTGAAGGGCGGGATGGAGTCGCTCGTCCGTGCCCTGAGCGCGGAGGTCGGATCGGGGCTCCGGCTCGGCGCCCCCGCGCTCGCGATCGCGCGGCTGGCGGACGGGGTTCGATCGAAGTGGCAGATCCGGTTCGCGAGCGGTGAGGAGGCCCATGCGGACGCCGTGGTGGTCGCGTCGCCGTCGCACGCCGCGGCTGCGCTCCTGCGCGCGCTCGAGCCCGAGATCGCGCGTCCCCTGGCCGCGCTTCCCTGCGCGGGGCTCGCGGTCGTGGGCCTCGGTTTTCGTCCCGAGGCCTTCCGCCGCGCTCCCGACGGCTACGGCTTCCTCGTCGCGCCCGGCGACGAGCCTGGGGTTCTGGGCGCGCTCTGCGAGACCAACCTGTGGCCGGCGCGCGCTCCCGAGGGGCGGATCCTGATCCGCGCCATGGTGGGGGGCATCGAGGCCGAGAGCGTCGTCACCCGGAGCGACGCGGAGCTCGTGGGGCTCGCGATGAAGGCGCTCGATCGAGCGTGGGGATTGAGCGGCGGACCCGAGCGCTCGTGGGTCATCCGCCAGAAGGAGGCGATCCCGCAGTATCCGGTCGGCCACCGGCAGGCGCTCGGCACGATCGCGGGACGCCTGGACCTATGGCCTGGACTTCACCTGGTGGGAAGCGCCTACCGCGGCGTGTCGGTGGCGTCGCTCGTCGAGGACGCGGAACGCGTCGCGGCGCGGCTCGTGGAGCGATCGGCGTAGCCGATCCCGATCGGCTGCCGCTAGGAGACCTGCGGGCCGGTCATCGCGGCGCCCACGGCTGATAGAGGAGCAGGTAGAGGATCGGCCACACCAGGACGACGAACAGCCAGAAGAACGCGACGATGACGACCGGCTCGCGGTGCGCGGGCGTGATCTGGCCCACCAAGGAGAGCGCCCAGATCACGGCGAGGGCCAAGACGGCGACGAGCACGTGCGCCGCGTGGATCCCGACGACCACATAGAACGTCGAGCCGTAGACGCCCGACCCCGTCGTGAATCCGTAGCCGAGGAGCCTCACCCACTCGATCCCCTGGCCTACGAGGAATGCGAGACCGAGCCCCGCCGCGGCCGCGAGCCATGCGGCCGTTTTCCCGCCGATCCGCCGTGATTGCGCGACCGCGCGCAGCATCGCGGCTCCGCTCAGAAGGAGGACGACCGTGTTCACGGCGGTCGCGGCCACGGGCAGGCGGGGCTGGCCCGGCGGCGGCCAGACCGGCGCGCGCCCCTTGAGCACGAGGAACGCGGTCAGAAGCCCCGCGAACAGCATGACCTCGGTGACGAGGAAGAGGATGACTCCGATGCGGGCGGTTGTGAGGACGGGTCGGCGCGAGATGGAGCCGGAGAGCGTCATGCTCGCGATCAGCCGCGGTACTCGCAGCGAGCGGTGCAGGTCTCCTCGACCGCGACGCAGTGAAGCGAGGGGAGCGCCGGCTTCAACCGCTCCCAGATCCACACGCACAGGACTTCCGACGTCGCGTTGTCGAGCCCCTCGATCTCGTTCAGGTACTGATGATCGAGGCGAGAGCGCAAAGGCTCGGCCGCTTGCTTGATCTCGCCGTAATCGAGGAACCACCCCGTCTTCGGATCGACGGGCCCCTGCACGGTGATCTCGACGCGGAACGAGTGCCCATGGAGACGGCGGCACTTGTGCCCTTCGGGAGCGTTCGGCAGGCGGTGCGCCGCTTCGAACGTGAACGCGTGCGTGAGACGGACGTTCAATGGAGCCCCATCGCCTTGTGCGTCTGCGGAATGAGCCGCGCGTCGGGATAGCGCGCCCAGGGCCACGCGGCGAAGATGGCGTTGGCGCTTCCCCCGCCGTGCTCCGGCTGGAGCACGATCGCCCCGCGATAGCCGAGCGCGTCGAGCAGGCGCACCGAATCCTCGATGTCCGCTCCGTCCTGGATCACGAACTTGAGCTGCCGGCGCTCCTCGGGGAGCGAGAGGAACCGCCGCAAGGTCGGGAGCTGAGCCTCGACGGGGTCTCCGTCGAAGGTCTGCGCGCTGTGTCCTTTGGGGGCGATGGTCCAGAAGTCGATCCTGTCGAGCGCCTCCTCCACCACCCGCGAGCCGCTCGTCTCGACCGAGATCCAGTAGCCCGCGCGGCGCAGCTCGTCGAGCAGGCGCACGAGCGGCTCCCGGTGCGCGATCATGGGTTCCCCACCCGTGAGGCAGACCCGGCGCACGTCCGGATAGGCGAGCACGCGCTCCCGCACCTCATCCGCCGAGAGCGTCGTGAACCGCCCCACCCCGGTGTGCGCCAGGGCCTCCGGTTGGTCGCACCAAACGCACCGGAGGGGGCATCCATAGAACCGGACGAACACGGTCCGCTCTCCGGCATGGACGCCTTCGCCCTGTACGGACAGGAAGATCTCGTTGATTCGAAACGGGGGCATCCGGGGAGTGTACCGCACCCGGCCGCGGTCGGTTGACCTCGGTCAAGGGTGCGCTTATCATGGGGTTCCGGCGTCCCGAGGGAGTCGCGACGCCCACCAACGGATCGACCAAGGGACTTCATGAAGAAGTCGAATTACGGCCATCTGCCGATCAATCACAGCCCAGAGCCGATACGGCTCTTCAAATCCGACTTCCTCGAGTTCTTCACGCACATCCATCCCGGCGTGGTGCTGCTCCTGTTCGTGCCGGTCGTCGTGGTGTTTCTCGTGCGCGGCGTCCAGGGCTTCGGGGGAGCGCTCCTGCCGGTCGCGATCGGCTACGTGGGCGGCCTCCTCCTCTGGAGCCTCGCCGAGTACCTGCTGCACCGCTACGTGTTCCATTTCGAGCCCGAATCCGAGTGGCTCAAGCGCGTGTGGTACCTGATCCATGGCGTCCACCACGAGCAGCCGCAGTGCAAGACGCGGCTCGTGATGCCGCCGATCCTCAGCATCCCGCTCGCGCTCCTCCATTACGGCCTCTTCGTCCTCGTGGTCGGCGTGCTCTTCCGGTCGCCGCAATGGGTGGCGCCGCTCTTCGCGGGATTCATCACGGGCTATCTCACCTACGACATGGTCCACTACGCGACGCACCATCTCGCCATGAAGCGAGGATTGTTCAAGTTCCTCAAGCGCTACCACCTGCTGCACCACTACAAGACCCCCGACGACCGCTACGGAATCAGCTCGCCCATCTGGGACGTGGTGTTCGGAACGCGTCCGCCCAAGGACACCTGAGGTAGAGCCGGACCGCCCGGCCACCCTCGCATGATCCAAGCGCTGATCGAGCGCCTTCGAAGGGTGCTCATCGTCGTCCAGGACTTCACCCTCTTCACGTGGGCATTGCTGAGGAGCGCGTTCATCCCTCCCTTCTACGGACGGGAGATGATGCATCAGCTCTATTTCGCCGCCATCGGGTCGCTACTGATCGTGGTCGTCTCGGGGACGGTGGCCGGACAGGCGCTCGCGCTCCAGCTCGCGCGGGAGCTGGCGCAGTCGGGGGCGAAGAGCCAGCTCGGCCACTTCATGGTGATCTCGGTGGTGCGCGCGCTCGGACCGGTCCTGGTTGGAATGGTGGTCGCGTCCCGGATGTCGGCCGGAATCACGGCCGAGATCGGAGCCATGCGCTCCAGCGACCAGATCGACGCCCTGGTCGCGTTCGGCACGGATCCCATGAAGCGGCTGGTCGTGCCCCGCATGGTGGCGCTCGTGATCGCGCTCCCCTGCCTCGTCATCATCGGCGACGCGCTCGCGGTGACGGGAGGCGGGCTCGTCGGAATGCAGTACCATGTAACCTGGGAGTCGTACTGGGCGGGGGTGCTGCACTATCTCACGCCGCGCAACATACTCGTCGGCATGATCAAGCCGTTCCTGTTCGCCATCATGATCGTGTCGGTCGCATGCTGGAAGGGGTTCACGTCCGAAGGAGGCGCGAAGGGGGTGGGGGTGTCCACGACGGAGTCCGTGGTCATCTCGTCGGTGGGGATCCTGGTTCTGGACGGGGTTCTGACCCGGCTCATCTTCCGGCTCCTCCACTGGTGACCGAATGATCGAATTCCGGAACGTGGACTACTCCATCCAGGGCCGCCCAATCTTGAGGGATCTCTCGCTCCTCGTGAACGCGGGCGAGACGCGCGTGATCCTGGGCCCATCGGGCTCCGGCAAGAGCACGACGCTCCGGCTCCTTCTCGGGCTCGTACGGCCGGATCGGGGCCAGATCTTCATCGACGGCGAGGACATCACGCAGGTCAAGGAGGAGCGGCTCCGGGAGCTCCGCCACGGCATCGGCATGGTCTTCCAGCAGGGAGCGCTCTTCGATTCGATGACGGTGGGCGAGAACGTGGGCTACGCGCTCCTCGAGCAGAACGACGACGAGGACAGCGTGGAGACGCGGGTGCGCGAGACGCTCCGCCGGGTGGGACTCGACGACGAGCTGATCGACCGGATGCCGGACGAGATGTCGGGCGGCATGCAGCGCCGCGTCGCGATCGCCCGCGCCCTCGCCGCGCAGGACCCGAAGATCCTCCTCTACGACGAGCCGACCACGGGGCTCGATCCCCAGAGCGCGGAGCGCATCACCGATCTCATCGTCCAGCTAAGGGACACGCTCGGGAAGACCTCGATCCTGGTCACGCACGACATCGCCGACGCGTACAAGGTCGGGAACACGATTACGGTGCTGAACGAGGGGCGCGTGGTCTTCGACGGACCCACCTCCGACCTCGAACGCTCGGGCGACTCCTTCATCCAACAATTCCTGGCGCCCTTCCGCACCGCGGTCGCGGCGGCAGCGAAGCGGCTGCAAGACGCGCCCCGGCAGGCGCCACCCCTCCGTGGAGGAACGACGTGAAGCGAACCGGGCACGTTCCTTTCATGCAGCTTCGAATCGGCATCTTCGTCGTGATCGCGGTGATCCTCGTCCTGTGGGCCACCTTCCAGTCGGGCGCGTTCAAGCTCGGCAAGGAAGAGACGATCGCGATCGGATTCGGCCGCATCGGCGGCCTCGAGGAGGGGGCCATCGTACGACTGAACGGCGTGCCGGTGGGCGTGGTCCGGGACATCTCGCTCCAGCCCACCACGAACGCCGTCGAGGTGAAGCTGGGCGTGAAGACGGGGACCCGCGCGAGGCTCCACGAGGGAGCGCAGGCGAGCATCACGACCGTCGGCTTCCTGGCGGAGCTCTACGTGGAGCTGATCGACCCGAACCCGTCCGCGCCGCCCATCAAGTCGGACGCCGAGATCCGGACCGACGTGCTAGCCGATCCGGCGATGATCATGAACAAGGCGAACATGATGGCCGACACGCTGCAGATGCTGGTGGGAAGCCTCAACGAGGCGGGACGCTCATTCGCCGCGGGAGAGGGCACGCTGGGCCGGCTCAATCGGGACCGGCGGCTCTACGAGCAGATGGTGTCGCTCACGAAGGAGGCGACGACGCTCACCGAGAAGATCAACGCGAACCAGGCGCGCGTCACGGACCGGCTCGTCAACCTCACGGGATCGCTCGACAGCCTCACCTGGCAGCTCCAGCACGGGAACGGCACCGCCGCGCAGCTCCTGCGCAGCGGCACGCTCTACGACCAGCTCTCGTCGAGCACCGCGCGGCTGGATTCCGTGCTCGCCACCGTGCAGTCGGGCAAGGGCACGTTCGGCCAGATGATGGCCGACACGACCCTCTACCAGGATACGAAGGCGCTGATGGGCTCCATGAAGCGATTGATGGCGGCGATCGAGAAGGATCCGAAGAAGTACTTCAAGTTCAGCCTGTTCTAGCCCGCCGCAATCCCCCGCGCCGCGCTAGCGCGCGCGCACGATCCGCCGCGTGAAGGTCTCGCCCGCGGCCGCGGCGCGGAGCCAGTAGACCCCGCTCGCCACCGGGCGTCCCTTCGCGTCCTCGCCCTTCCACGCGAGCTCGAGTGTTCCGGCCGGCGCCTGGCCGTGGAACAGGGTCGCGACCCGCCGCCCCTGCACGTCGTAGACGGCGACCTCGACGGGCCCCGCGTCCCGCAGCGCGAGCGAGAGCGCGGAAGAGCGCGAAGCCGGGTTCGGATGCGGCGCGCCGAGCACCGCCGCCGGCGTGGCGGGCGGCCCATCGACGACGCCGGTGGGACGCAGCGACGCGTCGAAGAGCTCGAAGTCGTCCACCGCCGCCTCCACGATGGAGCCCACCCCTTGGTCCTGCGCGACGAACCGGACGCGCACCGAGCTCCCAGGCAGGATGTAGTCCCTCACCCGGAACTCCTCGAGGTGCCACTCGGGGTGGCTCGAGCGCGTGTTGAGCATGTTCACCCACGTGAAACCGTCGCGCGAGATGTCGCACTGGAAGGAGTCGGGCTCGCCCGGCGTGTTCATGTAGTACCAGCGGCGGAACGCGATCGTGGGCTCCGCCATGCCGGACATGTTGAGGGGCGGCGTGGTGAGCGTGGTGCGTCCGCCGTCCACATCTCCGTTCGCGGGATCTTTGCTGTCCGGCGGACCGTTGGCCGTGACGAAGCAGGAGCCCGAGCCCGGGGTGTAGTCGTCCCCGGGCTGCACCGGACCCTCGGCGTTGTAGCCTCCCTCGCCCGGCTCCGGATGCTGCGCCGCGAGCGCGGCAGGCCCGCGCGGCATGGGCGCCGCACCCGAGCCCGGCACGCTCACGCCCACCGGAACCGCCCGGATCCACATCCCATCGGTCGCATTGTCTCCGGCGGCGCTCAGAGACCAGCCTTTGTCGGTGTCACACGAGTCGTACCAGGCCGCGCGCAGGAGCCGGAAGTCCTGGGTCATCGACGCGCCCGGCTGAAGCGTGACGGTGCGCTCCTCGGGCACATAGCCCGGCCGGTCGGCGATGAGCCGGACCGTCGCCGGCATCATCCCGGTCAGCGAATACGATCCGAGCGCCGCGGAGGTCGCGGCCTTCGGCGTGTCCTCGGCCTCCACCGTCGCTCCGGGAATCCCGGTCAGGTCCGAGTCGCGGCGCACCGTGCCCGAGACCGTTCCCGTCGGCGCGAGCGGGAGCGTGACCGCGATCGAATCGTGGCTCCCCACGCTCGTGGTCACCGGCACGTTGACGGTCGTGTAGCCGTACTTGCGCACGCTCAGCATGTGCGTGCCCGGGCTGAGCGCGAGGCCCGCGGTGCCCAGGGACTGCGTTTGGGTGGAGTCCACCTCGCCGACCGCCGTGACGTCCACGCCGGAGACCGGAGCCTGCGCCGCGTTCTTCACGACCAGCTTCACCCATCCGTAGTTCCGGTTCGCGCGGAAGATGAACAGTCCGTTCTCGATGTCGCTCGCGATGAAGGTCCCCGAGGGAAAGTTCGCCGACACCTCCCAGACGCCGTGGAATCCCCCCGAGAAGCTCCCGTACGTGTCGTACCAACCCCACTCGACCGGCATGGAGGGATCGTGGAGATCGAAGAGGTGCACTCCCTCCGTGTACCAAGCGACGTACGCGGTGTCCCGCTTCACGTGCACGTTGTGCACGATCGAGATCGGGTTCACGGTCATCTCGCGGACCATGGGATGGAAGAAGATGTCGGACTTGTCGAAGACCTTGAGCGTCCCGTAGTTCTGCTCGTCGCAGACGTAGAGATAGCGCCCGTTCGACGACGTCTCCGCGCTGTGCGTCCGCGCCCCGGGATAGGTGAAGTCCGTGATGTCGTAGGGGTTCGTGGGATCGGAGAAGTCGACGACGTGCATCGTCCCGGTCGTGATCCCGCTCGCGAAGAGGGTGTCGCTCCGGACCCAGCTGTCGTGCACGTAGTCCGTCTGGTAGGCCCCGACCTCCACCGGATTCTCGGGATCCGCGAGCGACAGGATGCGCATCCCGGCCTGGATTCCGTTCAGCCGTGTGCCGTTCAGGATGAGGAGCGAGCGGGTCGAGTCCACCGAGACGGTGTGCTCCTGGTTGAACGTGCCGGTGTAGGTCTTGACCAGCACCGGATGCTCCGGATCCAGCATGCGGACGATCTGCACGCCGCCGCCGGTCGCCTCGGTCGAGATGTAGACGTAGTTCTTGAACTGTTTCATCTCGCGCCACGAGGACGCGAGCCCGGGAATGAACGCCACCTCGTACGGGGCCGACGGATTCGTGATGTTCACGATCGACGTCCCGGTCGTGGTGCCTAGGATCGCGTACTCGCGCCCGTCCGAATGCACGTAGCTGCAGCAGGCGGAATAGGCGGCGTAGTTGTCGAGATGGCCCATCAGGGTGACGTTGCGCGATACCGCATAGGCGCGGGCGATCGTGGGAAGCGCGAGCGATGCGAGTGCGGCGGCGAGGAGTGCGGTGCGGCGCAATGCGGTCATGGGCGAAAACCTCGGCGCGGGCCCGGCGGCCCTGCGTCGCCTGACTCTACACCCAACCCGCTTGCCGGTACCAGTCGGCGGTGCGCCGGATGCCCTCCGCGAGTGCGAGCTCCGGCTCCCAGCCGAGCTCGTGGCGGATCTTGGCCGAGGAGCAGATCCAATCGCCCGCGCGGATCTCGTTCAGCTTCTCCCGCGTGAGGATGGGCGCCGTCCCGGTGAGGGCCCCGAATGTTTCGGTCGCGATCGCGGCCGCGCCCAGCAGGAATCCCGGAGGCGATACGATCATCGCCCGCGACCGGAGCGCGCGGCTGACCGCGGTCCCGACCTCGACGTAGTCCGTGATCTCCGGCTCGCCGACGAAGTAGACCTGCCCCTTCGCCTTCGGCTCGACGAGCGCGAGGTGCACCGCTCGCGCGAGATCCTCGGCGTGGACGAGCGTGAAGCGGGCGCCCTTCTTCAGCACCGGCAGCACGTGCCGCTTCACCGCGGCGAAGATGCGAAGGATGGCCGTGTCGCGCGGACCGTAGACGGCGGGGGGACGGATCACCGTCACGGGAATGCGGTCCTTGAGGAGAAGCGTCAACTCCTCGGCGCGGAGCTTCGACACGCCGTACGCGGACGCGGGATCGGGGCGCTCCCCCTCCGTGACGGGGCGACCGTCGGGACCCGCGGGACCGGCCACCGCCTGACTCGAGACGAGAAGGAAGCGATCGAGCGAGCTCCCGGCCTCCATCGCCGCGCGGAGCATCCGCTCGGTGCCCCCTACGTTGGCTTCATGGAATTCTTTCGGGCTGCGGGCGCGGGTGAGGCCGGCCGCGTGCACGATCCAGGTCGCGCCCCGGACCACCTCGACGAGCGGCTCGACGTGATCCAGCGGCACCCGAACGATCTCCACCTTGGATTCGTCGAGCCACCGGGTCGAGGAGCTCTTGCGGAGCAGGCAGCGCACGCGCGCGCCGCGCGCGACGAGCTCGTCGACGATGTGGCTCCCGACGAAACCGGACGCGCCGGTGACGACCGCGAGCGGCCCGCTCACGCGAGCCGGCGCTCGTAGATCCGGTAGACCCCCGTGCGGACGCCACCTACCCCGGCGATCAGGCTGTTCACGTCGTCATTGGTTTCGAGGGTCCAGCCGATCTCCACGCTCTCGTAGCGCTTGGCATTGAGCGCGCGGATCAGCTCGTCCACGAGGAGGGGGCCGATTCCCTTCCGTCTCCAATCCGACCGGACGCCGAGCGCCATGAGTCTCCCCTCGCGAATCCGGGGCAGCGTGAGGAGGAGCCGCACGATCCCAAACGGGAGCAGGCGCCCCCCGATATGACGAAGGGCGATGTTGATGTCGGGGACGATGAGCCCGAAACCGATGGGGACGCCGTCCACCTCGACGAACCGGACCAGCTCGGGGACGATCGCGGGCTTCAGCTGCTTCGCCATGTGATCGATCTCGCCGTCCGTCATGGGGACGAAGCCCCAGTTTTTCTCCCAGGCCTCGTTGTAGATGCTCTTGACTCGCGAGAGCTCCTCGTCGAAGCGCTTCATCTCGACGGGACGCGTCACGATACCCGGCACCCTCCGAGCGGACGCGGCGATCCGACGAAACACCGGCGGGCTCTCCTCCGGGATGGGAGCGCGGAAGGTATACAGGTCCTTGGCCTTCACGAGCCCCGCCGCCTCGATCCAGGCCGCGTACTCCGGACCGTTGTGCGGCATCATGATCGCGGGAACGTGCTCGAAGCCCTCGATGAGAAGTCCGCACTCGTCGTTGGTGGTGAAGCTCAACGGGCCGCGTAGCACGTCGGCCCCGTGTTCCCTGCCCCACGACGCGGCGCGATCGAGCAGCGCCTTCGCCGCCTCTGAGCTATCCGCCTCGAAGAATCCGAACGCGACCTGGCGCTCGTTGTGGATGGAGTCGTGGTTCTTGTCGATGGAGGCCGCGACGCGCCCCACGATCCGGCCACCCTCGCGGGCGAGGAAGTAGGCGGCCTGGCCGTGCTCGAAGAAGGGGTTCTTGCCGGGAGAGAGGCGGACGCGCTCGTCCATCCGCAGCGGCGGCACCCAGAAGGGGTCGCTCCGGTAGCGTTTGTAGGGGACCTCGATGAAGCGCGCGAGATCTGCGGCGCCCTGCACCGGAATCAAGTCCAGCGCATGCCTCCGGCTTGTCTAGCTTTCCTTGGAGACGAGCTCCAGGCCGACCTCTCGATGCACCTCGCCCACGACCTTGAGGATCGTGTCGAGCTGGTCGTCCTGGTGGGTCGCCATATACGACGTGCGGAGGAGATCCCGTCCCGGCGCGACCGCCGGAACCAGGATCGCGTTCAGGAACACGCCGCGATCGAGGATCTTCTTCCAGACCTGCATGGTCTTGAGACGGTCGCCGATGAAGATCGGAACGATCGGGGTCTCGATGCCCGAGCCGACTTCGAGGCCCTGGGCGCGAAATCCGGAGCGCATCTTGATGGAGATCTGACGCAGCCGGTCGCGAAGGGCAGCCCCTTCCTCGGACTGGATGATCTCGAGCGCGGCCAGCGCGGCCGCCACGCTCGCGGGCGTCATGCTGGCGCTGAAGATCATGGCGCGTGCGTGGTGGCGCAGGTAATCCATGACCGCCCGCGGGCCGGCGATGAAGCCGCCGAGCGAGGCGAAGGACTTGCTGAACGTGCCCATGACGAGATCCACCTGATCTTCGACATTCATGGCCTCGCACGCGCCGGCCCCGCGGGCGCCCAGCACGCCGATGCCGTGCGCGTCGTCCACCAGGAGCCTCGCGTTGTATTCGCGGGCGAGCCGGACCACGTCGGGGAGCGGCGCGAGGTCGCCCTCCATGCTGTAGAGGCCGTCGACCACGATGAGCTTCCCGGATGTGGCCGGAGCGCTGGAGAGGATGCGCTCGAGGTCGCGAATGTCGTTGTGACGGAACCGCTTCACATCCCCGTAGGAGAGCCGCGCGCCGTCCACGATGCAGGCATGGGCATCCTTGTCGAGGATGACCACGTCCCCCTTTTCAGCCAGCGCCGAGATGCTGCCGAGGTTCGTCAGGTAGCCCGTGGAGTAGACGAGGGCCGCCTCCTTCTTCATGAACTTGGCGAGACGTTCCTCGAGCTGCTCGTGGAGCTCCAGCGTGCCGTTCAGGAAGCGGGAGCCATTGTTGGAGGTGCCGAAGCGGAGAAGAGCGTCCTCGGCCGCCGCCATCACCTTGGGGTGCTTGGTCAGACCGAGGTAGTTGTTGGACCCGGCCATGATGAGGCGCTTGCCCCCGATCGTGACCTCCGTGCCGTGGTTCTCGCTGATCGGCAGGAAGTAGGGGTACACGCCGGCCGCCTTGGCCAGTCGGTGCTCCTTCCAGTTGCGACACTTCTCGAAGATGTCCACGCGTTTCCTGTCGTTTGGGATGGGGTGCAGCCGCTCGGCGGCGCTCTCAGAGGAGTTCGACGGAAGATACCGAATCTGCCCCTCCGGAGTCAATCCGGTGGCCGGACGGCGGGCTCAGCTCGTTGCGGTGACGGGGCTTGCGCCGGAAGCTAGCGGAGCAGGCGGAGCGACGAGGAGCGGGTCTCGGTCGGGAGGCTGAGGACCGCGAAGTAGGCGCCCGACGCGCACGGGGTGCCGTCCGCCCGGGTGCCATCCCAAGCCACGGAGCGATTCCCGGCTGGGGCGTCGCCCTCGGCCAGGACCCGAACGAGCCGGCCCTGGACGTCGTGGATGGCGAGGCGGAACCGGGACGGCTGATCGAGCGCGAACTCGATCGTCGTGTGCGGATTGAACGGATTCGGCCGCGGCGAGAGGCTGGCCCTGGCGGCCGGAGACGAAGGCTCGACGCCCGTTCCCACGGGCGAGATGCGGTAGGCGAACACGTCGTAGAAGCCCGAGCGGTTGTCTTCGAACGCGAAGAGAGCGCCGCCGAAGCCGTCAGGAGCGGACGTCGTGAGGTGGCGATTGTTGGCCGCCGACGCGATCTGGACGCCGTTCGTGGTCCAGCGGATCGCGCCGTTGCGCGTCAGCCCCTGCGCGTAGATGTCGAAGTTCGTCCCGGCCGCGCGGCCGTCATCCCAGCCCAGGATCACGCCGCCGGACTTGTCGGGCACGATCGTGGAGAGGGACTGGGTGCTGTCCGCGCTGCACACGGCGATCCCGTTCGCGGCCCACGCGACGACGCCGGTCGAGTCCACCCTCTGGGCGTAGATGTCCGCGTTCTTCGAGCCGGTGCGCTGATCGTTCCAGGCGACGATGGCGCCCGCGAGACCATCGGTCGCGACGAGCGGGTGGAGCTGGGTGCTGTCCTGATCGCACACCTGGATCCCGTTCGCGGCCCAGCGCGCCGTGCCGTCCGGCTTGATGCGCTGAACATAGATGTCCGAGTCGGTGCCGTTACGGGTGTCCTGCCACGCGACGAGGAGACCGAACTTGCCATCCGTCGAGATCGAAGGCTCGACCTGCGATTGCGCCACGGCGGCCACCGCGACGCCGTTCGCGGTCCAGCGCGTGGTTCCGGTGGCGTCCACGGACTGCGCGTAGATGTCGTCGGTGAACGGTCCGCTCCTCTGATCGCGCCACACCAAGAACGCTCCACCGACGCCGTCGGGCAGGATGCGGACGTCGGTCTGGGTCATGGTCGCCGTGCAGATCGGGATGCCGTCCGCGGCCCACTGGACCACGCCGGAGCCGTTCACGCGCTGCGCGTAGACGTCGCTGTTCAGCGTGCCGTTCCGACCATCGCGCCAGCCGATGATCGCGCCCCCCACGGCGTCGGTCGCGATGACTTCGAGGATCTGGTTGTTGGTCGCGGTGCAGATGGGCACGCCGGTCGAAGGCGCCCAGAGAAGCGTTCCGTTGCCGTTCAACGCCTGGGCGTAGATGTCGTAGTTGGTCGACGCGCGGCGATCCTGCCACGCGACGATGATGCCGCCGGAGCCGTTGCTGCAGAGAACGGGGGATTCCTGCGCGTCGGCCACGGTGCAGACGGCCACGCCGTTCGAGCCCCAGAGGCGATTGCCGCTCATATCGAACCGCTGCGCGTAGACATCGGCGAGCGTGTCCGTGCGGAAGTCCTGCCAGACGACGAACGTTCCGCCGCTGCCGTCCGAGATCATCTGCGAGTTCACCTGATTCTTGGTCGTGAGGGACGCCTGGTTGCCGTTGACGGCCCAGGATGCATCCGCGCTCGGAGCGAGCACGCAGACGACGACGAGCAAGGCGAGAGCGCTGGCACTCCAAAGGAGTTTCATGGGCAGGTCGTGGCTCACCAGAGTGGAGGTCGGATGCTTGCGGGTCACGGTTGCGGCGACTAGTATGCAGGAGCCGCGCCTCTTCGTAAACGATGTGAATAGGTAGCCACAAGACCTTAATATTCAGGCGTTTACGGTCATGGGGCGAAAGCCCCAAAGGAGCTGATGGCTGGGTCCAACCGCGGTGCTGGGTGGTTTGGCGGAAAGCGTCGGATCGTTTTGGGGAAATTGCCTCACGGACGGATGCTGCCGGCCGTCCGCGTTCCCGCACACACGTCAGGGAGGACTTTCATGAGCGCACGGATGGGCGCCCTCGCACTGCTCGCGCTTCTCGCGCTTCCCACCTCTGCGGGAGCGACCTTTTCGATCGTCGCGCGCGACCCCGACACCGGCGAGATTGGCGTGGCCGTTCAATCGCACTATTTCGCCGTGGGGCCGATCGTGCCCTGGGCCGAGCCCGGCGTGGGCGCGGTCGCCACGCAGTCCCTCGTCGAAGTGAGTTATGGGCCGAAAGGGCTCGAGCTGATGCGCAACGGAAAGTCGGCTTCGGACGCGCTCCAGGAGCTCCTCGGCAAGGACGACCACGCCGACGTGCGCCAGGTCGCGATGATCGACGTGCGCGGAAACGTGGACGTGCACACCGGCAAGCGCTGCATCGCCGATGCCGGCGACCACAAGGGCGAGAACTATTCCTGCCAGGCGAACCTCATGGCGAACGACAAGGTCTGGGGCGCGATGGCCAGGGCCTTCGAGACCTCCAAGGGCGATCTCGCGGAGCGCCTCCTCCGCGCCCTCGAGGCCGGCCAGGCGGCGGGGGGCGACATTCGTGGCCAGCAGTCGGCGGCCATCGTCATCGTGAAGGGAAAGCGCTCCAACCAGCCCTGGGCCGACCGGGTCCTCGACCTCCGCGTGGACGACAGCCCGAAGCCGATCGCGGAGCTCCGGCGGCTCGTGACCCAGTGGCGCGCGTACCGGAACGTGGATCAGGGAGACGCCTACGTGGCGGACAACAAGGTCGAGGACGCGATGAAGTCCTACGCCGAGGCCTCGCGGCTCGCGCCCGGCAACGATGAGATCCTCTTCTGGCAGGCGGCCACGCTCTGGAAGCTCGACCGGGAGAAGGAAGCGACGCCGATCTTCAAGAAGGTCTTCGCGCGGGATCGGCGCTGGGTCGCGCTCGTGCCACGGCTCGTCCCGGCCGGCCTTCTCGACGATGACCATAACGACGTGAAGCGCATCCAGGCTTTGGCGCCGGCTGCGGCCAAGCACCGCTGAGGTCTTCGCGGCTTGGCCGGCGAGGAGAGGGTGATGGGGGGCCTGAACAGCGCGTCCCGGCGCTCGCTATCGCACCCCTACGGTGACTTGGCAGGCGCCGGGCGTGCATTATTCAGGCCCCCCATCACCCTCTCCTCGCCTCCCATGGCGGCGAAGCAGTGGTGCTCGCGCGGACACCGACCCGATGGAAGCAAGCGCTTCACTCGTTGAGCCAGCGCACACCGCGTCGCGCCTATCGTCCTCGATCGACCCGTGTGGTGTCGCTTTGGTAGGCGCGTGGAGGGCGTGAGGGTCCTGGATCCTGTACGCCCGGCGCCGGCCAAGTCACCGTAGGGGTGCGATAGCGAGCGCCGGGACGTGCTGTCCAGGACCCTCACGCCCTCCGCGCGCCGGCCAAACCGCCCCCGCACCCGTTGCATCGAAACCAATAAACCGACAGAATGACGCGTTCTGTCCGCAGCTTCATCGCCGAGCACCGGAGGAACCCATGTCGGAGCGCACCGCGCCGCCACCCGCCACGCCCAGCCCCGCGCCGGCCTTGCCCTTTGTTCCGGGTCTCGACGGTGTTCCGGCGGCGAAGTCGAGCATCTGCTTCATCGATGGAGACCAGGGCATTCTCGAGTACCGGGGCTATCCTATCGAGACCCTGGCGGAGCATTCGACCTTCGAGGAGACCTCGTACCTCCTCCTCTGGAGCAAGCTCCCCGGCCGCGCCGACCTCGACAAGTTCACGCGCGACCTGGCGTCCAACCGGGACGTGCGCTTCCGGCTCATCGACCTCTTGAAGTGCCTTCCCGACACCGGCCACCCGATGGAGGCGCTCCAGGCGTCGATCGCGGCGCTCGGAATGTTCTATCCCGATCGGGACGTCGACAAGCCGGAGGATCGCTACAAGTCCGCGATCCGGCTCATCGCCAAGGCGACCACGCTCGTCGCCGCGTACTACCGCCTCTCCACCGGGCGGGACTACATCCCGCCCAAGGAAGACCTCTCGCACGCGGCCAACTTCCTCTACATGCTGACCGGCGAGGATCCGGATCCCGACGTCGCGCGCGTGATGGACATCTGCTTCATCCTGCATGCCGAGCACTCGATGAACGCCTCGACGTTCGCGGCGCGCGTCACCGCGTCCACGCTCGCGGATCCCTACACCGTCGTCTCCTCGGCGATCGGCGCGCTCACGGGGCCGCTCCATGGCGGCGCGAACGAGCAGGTGATCCACATGCTCCAGGGAATCGGCGAAGCCGAGAAGGCGCGCCCGTACATCGAGGATCTGATCACCCGGAAGCAGAAGATCATGGGCATCGGGCACCGCATCTACCGCGTGAAGGATCCGCGCGCGCTCGTGCTCCAGAAGCTCGCGGCGCAGATGATCGCGAAACGCGGCGGCGATCCGCTCCTCGTGATCGCGCAGGAAGTGGAGAAGGTGGTCGCGGAGCATCTCGGCGCGAAGCGGATCTATCCCAACGTGGACTTCTACTCGGGCGTGGTCTACACCGCGATGGGGCTTCCCCCGGCGCTCTTCACGCCGATGTTCGCGGTGGCGCGCATCTCCGGATGGCTCGCGCACTGGATCGAGCAGCTGCAGGGGAACCGCATCTACCGCCCGGACCAGATCTACACCGGCACCCACAACGAGCCCTACCTCCCCGTGGAGGAGCGGGTCTAGAGCGGCACGGCGCGCCGTGTGCACGCTCCTGATCGGAATCGACGTCCTCGGACCGGGGACCGCCCTTCTGGGCGCGAACCGGGACGAGTCTCCCGAGCGCGCCACCGCGGGTCCCGGTGTCCTCGTGTCCACGCCGCGCGTGGTGGGCGGCCGCGATCTCGTGGCGCGAGGCACGTGGCTCGCGATTCGCGACGCGCGCTTCGTGACCGCGCTCATGAACCGGCGGCCGCGTCCCGGCGATCCCGTAGACGGACTCCGATCGCGCGGCCTCCTCTGCCTCGAGGCGGCATCGGCCGCACGACTGGACCAGCCCGCCCGCATCGATCCCGAGACCGGCGAACCGCGTCCCGAAGCGTGGGACGCGGCGCTCCGACGGTTCGGCGGCGGCGAGTACGGACGCTGCACGCTCGTCGGGATCGATCCCGATCTGGGATCGTGGGCCGTGGTCGGCGGCGGTGGTGACGAGCCGCGCGGCGTGCCGATCCCCGCGGGATGGCACGCGATCACCCATGCCGAGCTGGACGATCCCAGCGAGCCGCGCACGCGGCACGTTCTCTCGAGGCTCGAGGGGATGAAACCTCGAAACGTGGACGAGGCGCTCGCGGGATTCGCGTCGATTCTCCGGAGCCATGGCGAGGATGGCGGTCCGGCCGTCTGCATCCATCGGGAGCACTTTCCCACCGTGTCGAGCACGCTTCTCGCGCTCGGCGCCGTGGACCGGCCGCGGTATCTTCACGCCGATGGGCCTCCGTGCGTCACGGAGTACCAGGACCACTCCGCGCTCCTCCGCGCGGACGCACACCAGGAAGCGAGGGAACGCGCATGACCGCTCCGACCCGCGAGGTCACCCTGATCACGTTCTACGCCTACGTGGCCGCTTTCTTCCTCGTGGAGCGATTCTTCACGCGGTCCACGTTCGGCAGCGGAGCGCGCGGCGACCGCGACCCGCTCACGCCGCTCTTCTTCGTGATCCCGACGGTCGGAATCTTCACCTGGATGTTTCTCCAGAACCGAGGACTGCCGCCGCACCCGTCGTGGTGGACGTACGCCCTGGGGATCCTCGTCGGGATCGCGGGCATGACCGTGCGCGTCCTCGGCAAGCGGACCCTCGGACGCATGTTCACCGTGCGCGTCCAGATCCAGGAGGACCACAGGATCGTCGACACCGGGATGTACGCCCGGGTTCGGCACCCGCTCTACTCGGGCTTCATCCTCGAGTGGATGGCGCCGCCGCTCATCCTCGGAAGCCCGATCGGCTTCCTCCTCCTCTCGCTTCCGCTCGCGATCGTGGTGCTGCTCCGCATCCCGCGCGAGGAGAAGCTCCTCGTCGAGACGTTCGGAGACCAGTACCGCGCCTACATGGCGCGCACGAAGCGGCTGATTCCGGGGATCTGGTGAACGGGCGCGAGTGCGGCGAGGGTCAGCCGGCGGCCACGTCCAGCTCGGCGTGCACCTCGACCTGATCCGGCGGAAGGACGCCACGATCGCCGGTGGCCTGGAAGTGCACGCGCGCGGCCAGCGGGGCCGGGCCCGGGAGGCACGACGCCTCGACCGTGAGCGGCACCCGGATCGCGATCCGTCCCACGTACGCCGGAACGCGTCCGCCGCCGAGCGGATCGACGGAGTCCTCCGGCGCCACCATCGGCCCCGGCGTGAGTCCCTCCGCCAGCCCGAGCTGGATCGAGGTGGCGAGCGCCCGGCCGATGGGCGCGTCCACCGACTCGATGCGGTATCCCGGATCGACCGCGAGGGTCAACATCAGGTCGAGGCTGTCTCCGCGCGCCACGCGGCGCCGCGGTGCTTCGATCGCGACGGTGACGGGAGGGCGCACGGTCTGGGCGAGAATCATGCTCGCTCCGCGCGGGACGCGAGGTTCATGCTGAGAGCGTACACCACCCCACGATGAAACGACGAATGCGGATCGCCGCCTGCCTTCTCGCCGCACTCCTCGCCGCGGCTTCGTGCGGCCGCGGCGCACCGCAGCGCACCGTCTTGCTCCACATGAGCGGCTACGCCTTCAACGACAGCAATCCCGCGCTCACCTTCGAGACGGGCGAGCGCGTCCGCTTCGTCCTCCGGAACGACGAGACCACGACGATCCGGCACAACTTCCGGATCGCGGCGCTCGGCGTTCGCTGCGATTACGAGCTGGGACCGAGAGAGGAGCGCGCGGTCCTCGTAACGATGCCGGACAAGCCGGGCGTCTTTCCCTACGACTGCTGCACCCACCGGGGTATGGGCGGGTCGATCGTCGTCAAGCGCCGCTGATCCGGCCGAAACGAAACGGGCGGCCCGGCGCCATGCCGGACCGCCCGCGGAACTTTGGAGCTCGGTTGAGGCCGGTCAGCTAGCCTTCTTCGCGGTCGACTTCGTGGCCGTGGACTTCTTGGCCGTCGACTTGCCCTTCGCGGTCGCGTTTCCGGCCGCGCGCTTGCCCTTCTCCTCCATCACCTTCTGCATCGTTCCCGACATGTCGTTCTGGATCGTCAGGACGTAGGAGTTGGCGTCGGGGAACTGGACGTCGACCTTCTCGGTGACCGGCTTGTCGCCGATCATGTAGGTCGTGAAGAGCGACAGCGCGTTGTCCGTCGGGAACGTGCCGTAGTAGACGAACGCCGATGGCATCATCGTGTCGGTCCAGATCATCTGGTACTGCTTCTTCTGCGTGTCGTAACCCCAGGTGGAGCGCCCGTCGAAGGGCTTCCCCATCATCTTCATCTGGTGCTTGCCCTCGAGATGCATCCCGCCGAAGGCCCAGCCGTAGGTCGATTTGCCGGGCGACTCCGACTCCGGAGCCATCGGGCTCGCGTAGACGTGCACCGTGGAGTTCCAGTTACCGACGAGCTGCGCGAGCTTCTTGAGCTCCGCCGGCGGGCCTTGCGGCATCGCGAGGACCTGGCTCTTCGGCGTTGGCTTCGCGGCTTCCGCGGGGGGAGCCGTATCGGTCGCAGGCGCGGTCGTCGCGGGCGGCGTGGTGGCCGGCGGCGTGGTGGCCGGCGGCGTGGTGGTGCCCGTCTGCGCGTGCAGCGTCATGGGCGTGAGGGCGAGAACGAGTGCGGCAAACAGCAAGAATCCACGACGAACCATCCTGTGCCTCCGGGAACGAGAGTAACTGGCGGGACCCCCTGGTGCTCGAATACGGGGAGGGTACCCCGCCCTCCATGGAAGCTTCAACCGTCCACGCCGCGGGGTTCGTCCGAGCCGCTTCGAAGCGCGTGCTAAACTCGCTGGATGAACGGGCTTCCGGGCACATCCGCCATTCAGGCGCGCGATCTCTGCAAGGCCTACGCCGGCATGGAAGCCGTGCGCGGCGTCTCCTTCGACGTCGCGCCGGGCGAGGTGGTCGGATTCCTCGGACCGAATGGCGCGGGCAAGACGACCACGGTCCGAATGATCTCCTGCTTCCTCCCGCCCACGTCCGGAACGGCGACCGTGTATGGAGTCGACGTGCGCACGAGCCCGCGCGAGGTCAAGCGCATGCTCGGCGTCTGTCCGCAGGAGGACAACCTCGATCCCGACTTCGACGTGCTGAAGAACCTTCTCGCGTACGGTCGCTACTTCGGCATCCCGGGACGCGAGATCCGCGAGCGCGCCGAGCGGCTCCTCGATTTCGTGCAGCTCGCGGACCGCAAGAAGAGCGGCGTTCAGGAGCTTTCGGGAGGCATGAAGCGGCGCCTCGTGCTCGCGCGGGCGCTCCTCAACGAGCCGCGCATCTTGATCCTCGACGAGCCAACGACGGGCCTCGACCCGCAGGCGCGCCACGGCATCTGGACACGGGTGCGAAGCCTTCGCGCGACCGGCGTCACCATGCTCCTCACGACGCACTACATGGAGGAGGCGGCGCAGCTCTGCGACCGCGTCGTCGTGATCGACAACGGGAAGATCCTGATGCAGGGAGCGCCGGCCGATCTCGTCCGGCGCGAGGTCGGCAGCACGGTGGTCGAGGCGTGGAACTTCGATCGCGCGTTCGCGGACTTCCTCGGCGCGCTCCCAGGGCGGCTCGAGGAAGTGGGCGACCGGCTCTACTACTACCCGGGCGCGGAGGATCACGTGGAGCGGCTCCTCGATGAGCGCTTCCCGCATCAGGAGCGGCTCATCCGCCGCGCCACGCTCGAGGACGTGTTCCTGAAGCTCACCGGCCGGGCGCTCCGAGATTAGATGCGCGCGACTCTCAGGAACCTCTCGCTCCGGTCGCTACGCGTGTGGCAGCGAGACGCGGACGTCTACTTCACGACGTGGAAGACCGAGTTCCTCCCGCCGCTTCTCGAGCCGATCCTCTACGTGCTCGCGTTCGGGCTCGGGCTGGGGCAGCTCATCCGGCACGTCGAGTACGGCGGGCGGACGCTCGGCTATCTCGAGTTCATGGCGCCCGGCATCGTCGCGGTCGCGATCATGTTCTGGGCGTTCTTCGAATCGACCTTCTCGTCCTACGTGCGCATGTACTACCAGAAGACCTTCGACGCCATCCTCGCCACGCCGCTCCTGGTCGAGGACGTGATCCTGGGCGAGCTCCTCTGGGCCACGTCCAAGTCGGTGATCGCCGCGACCATCATGCTCGGCGTGCTGACCGCGCTCGGGCTCGTCGCGTGGCCCACCGGACTCTGGGTCGTTCCGATCGCGTTCTTCGGAGGGCTCCTCTTCTCCGCGATCGGGCTCCTCTTCACGTCGATGGTGAAGACGATCTCCCAGTTCAACGTCCCCATGTTCACGATCATCATGCCCATGTTCACGTTCGGCGGGACGTTCTTCCCCATCGACATCCTGCCCCGCTGGGCACTGACGGTCGCGTGGTGCCTTCCGCTCACGCACGTCGCGTTCCTCACGCGATCGGCGATCCTGGGCTTTGCGTCGCCGCATCTCTGGGTGAGCGCGGTCTACGTGGTGGCCGCGTCGCTCGTCCTCGCGGCGTGGGCGCTTGCGCGCATGAAGCGTCGGCTGGTTCCTTAGGTCCCTCGGGCGAGATTTGGCCGGCGCGGGGAGGGTGTGAGGGTCCGGGACAGCGCGTCCCGGCGCTCGCTATCGCACCCCTCAGGTGGCTTGGCTGGCGCCGGGCGTGCATTATCCCGGACCCTCACACCCTCCCCGCGCCTCCCAAGTCTCCACAGAACGGCACCACAGGACAACCGCAGCGCTGGCCGATCTCGCGCGCTTGTCGCCGTCGACGCATGCGATTCCCCGAGGCACCTCTCGACGTGGTGAGTTCGTTCTCGGCATCACCGCTATCGAAACGCGCAGCGATTTCCGCGTCCTGGTAGGCGAGGGGAGGGAGTGGGGGTCCTGGATCCTGTACGCCCGGCGCCGGCCCAATCACCGTAGCGGTGCGGTAGCGAGCGCCGGGACGTGCTGTCCAGGACCCCCACTCCCTCCCCGCGCCGGCCAAGTCGCCGCCATCGCTTTGCAGTTAGCGCAATGGCGTTAAGGAGTGGTCGTACCGATCTCCGAAAGAAAATCGCGAAGGCGCTGAGCCGCCGTGGAGACCGTGGCAGGATCGTCGCGGCCGAGGCGGATCGCCCTCTGATAGTGGTGCTCGATCTCGTCGATCGCCGCTGAATCCGGCGCCGCTCCGGCCCGGAGGCGCTCGGCCTCG
>DATJGP010000186.1:0-6215 GCA_035494915.1 Candidatus Eiseniibacteriota bacterium
GCCGGGATCTCGTTGTCGGTGCCGAGGCTCGTGATGCCGTGCGCCTCGAGCGTCCCCACCGGAAGGAGGAGCGTGTGGCTGTGGCGCGGAACCAGCTCCCCCATCTCCATCCAGTTGAGACGGCTGAGCCGGCGCTCGCCGGTCTTGTGGCGGGATCGTCGTGGGCTCATCGGTACCTCCGGTGGTTAGCTTTGCGGTTCGGCCGCGGCACGGCTCGTGGGATGGGAGGCGAGCCACTTCGCCGCGTCGTCGACGTCGGCGCGCGTCAGCTCGTGTCCCGATTCCTGCTCGATCAGCGTGACCTCCGCGCCCGCGGTTTCGAGGATCTTGGCGAGGCGCTCGGCCACCTTCCGTCCGACCAGCGGATCGAAGCGTCCTTCCGAGAGCAGAACAGGGACACCGCCCAGGAACGGGACCTTCTCCGGCTCGAACGGAACCATCGCCCGGAACAGCACGGCGCCATGAAGCACGCGCGGGCGGAGGAGGAGAAGGCTCGCCGCGATGTTCGCGCCGTTCGAGAATCCGACCGCGACGATTCGCCGGCCTTCGAGGCCGTACTGCTTGACCGCCCCCTCGACGAAGTCCGCCAGCTCGTGGGTCCGGCGGCGGAGATCCTCGAGGTCGAACACGCCCTCGGCCAGGCGGCGAAAGAAGCGCGGCGCGCCGTGCTCGAGAACGTTGCCGCGCGGGCTCAGCAAGGCGGCCGAGGGATCGAGCATCTGGCCGAGCTGGAGGAGATCGTTCTCGTCCCCGCCCGTGCCGTGGAGCATGAGGAGCACGCGCGCGTCCGGGCGCTCCGACGGAACGAACCTGTGGACGTGCTCGAGGTCGCTCACGAGTGGGTGAGCTGGAGCGGCGGGAGCGCCGCCTCGATCTCTTCGCGCGAGGGCTCGAGCCACGGCGGGAGCACGAGGCTCTCTCCCAGGTGCGCGCGATCCTCGTCCACCGCGAAGCCCGGCCCGTCCGTCGCCAGCTCGAACAGCACGCCGCCCGGCTCGCGGAAATAGACCGACTGGAACCAGAAGCGATCGATGATCGGGGTCGGCTCGACGCCGGCCGCGAGCACGCCGGCGCGCACCTCGAGCTGATGCGCCTCGTCCTTCACGCGCCACGCGAGGTGGTGCACGGCGCCGCGTCCCCACATGCCCCGCTTCTCGCCCGGCGTCTCACGCACGTCGATGTGCCCCGACGCGTCCTTGAAGCCATAGCGCGTCCATCCGCGCTCCTCGCCCAGGTGCGTGAAACCGAGCACGTCCTGCAGAAACGCGGCGGTCGGCACCTCCTCGCGCTCCCAGGCGCGCGCGCCGTCGAGTCCGCGGATCTGGTGCTCGCCGGGAACGGGGCTCGAGTCCCAGGGCGTCGAATGCACGCGCGGCTTCGCCGGCTCGACGAGGGCCAGCACGAGGCCGTGCGGATCCACCATCAAGAGCGCGCGATCGCCGAAGCGATCCTCGATGCCCTTGGGCTTGGTCCCGTACTTCTCGAGACGCTTGCCCCAGAACTCGAGACTTCCCGTGGGCACCTCGAGCGAGATCTCGGTCGCGAGACCGTGCCCCATGCGCGGCGGCGCGAGCTGCGCCCACGGAAAGAAGGTGAGGTCCGTCCCCGGGCTCCCTTCCGCGTCCGCGTAGAAGAGGTGGTACGTGCCGGGGTCGTCCTGGTTCACCGACTTCTTCACGAGGTGCATGCCAAGCACCCCCGCGTAGAAGTCGAGGTTCTCCTGGGCTGGGCCTGCGATACAGGTGATGTGATGGAGTCCGTGGACTCCGGAGGTGGTTCGTGCCATGGAGGGATTGTATCCTGAGTGGGAGCTTCGGGACAGAGGAGCCCACAGGGACATCGAAGGAGGGTGAACATGGTGACGGTACGCTATCTGGTACATGACGTTGCGGCGGCGGTGAGCTTCTACACGGGGGCCCTCGGCTTCGAGGTGGTGGAGCAGTACGGTCCGGCGATGGCCATTCTCAAGCGGGGCGACCTGACGCTCTGGACCGCCGGTCCCATGTCCTCGGCCGCGAGGCCGATGCCGGACGGACGGAAGCCGGAAGCCGGCGGATGGAATCGGTTCGCGCTCGTCGTGGATGACATCGCGGCGATGGTCGCGAAGCTGCGAGGGCAAGGCGTCCCGTTCCGGAACGACATCGTGGAGGGGCCCGGCGGGAAACAGATCCTCTGCGAGGACCCCTCCGGCAATGTCGTCGAGCTGTTCCAGCCTGCATGACCGAAGCGCCGCATGCGGCGCTCCCTATCCCGCGGCCATCTCTCGCCGCGGCTCCACGGTCCGGTGCGCGCAAACAGCCTTCAACGCATCCACGGTATCGACGTAGGTGGGCATTCCCTCGGTACGGCGATTCGTCTTCTCCGCCGCGAGCACGATGTCGTTCAGCGAGATCATGCCCACGAGCGCTCCGGAGCGGTTCGTGACGGGGATCCGCCGCACCTGGGCCTCCGCCATGCGCTGCACGGCGGTGCTCACGCTCTCCTCCGGAGTGACGGTGGTCACTCCATCCCTCGTCATCACGTCGCGGACGTAGAGGTCGTCGGTCGTCATGTGCCGCGTGGCGGCGGCCATGCAGATGTCGCGATCGGTGATCACACCCGCGACCTCGTGAGTGTCCGGCTTCACGACGGGAACGATGCCACAATCGCGCCGCCACATGATCATCGCGGCGTCCGTCAGGCTGTCATCGGGATTGCACGCTTCGATTTCGTGCGTCATCAGATTCTCGACGTTCATGGGAGGCTCCTTGTCGGGGCGTTCCCTCGCCCCTCACGCGGTCCCGGTCGCGGGCTGGCGGCGCGCGCGGGCCCCCTATTCTGATCCAATGCGGTAGACGGGCGGGAGTTCCCTTTCCGAGCCTCCGATTGCGCCCGGGCGGGGCTTCCAGTAGGATTCGACGACTTGCCCCTAACACCATCCCCGACTAGGAGCTACGCCCTGACCCGACCCTCGCCGATCGAAGAGCTGCGCCGCCGCAAGGAGGCCGTCCTGGCTGGCGGCGGCGAGGAGCGGATTGCGAAGCTCCACGCCGACGGGCGCCTCACGGCGCGCGAGCGGGTCGAATTGCTCCTCGATCCGGGCTCGTTCCAGGAAACGGGCGTCTTCGTGGAGCACCGCACCACCGACTTCGGCATGGCCGAGCGGATCGTGCCCGGCGATGGCGTCGTCTCCGGCTACGGCACCATCGACGGCCGCCTCGTGTTCGTGTTCGCGCAGGACTTCACGGTCTTCGGCGGCACGCTCTCCGAAGAGAATGCGAAGAAGATCTGCAACGTGATGGATCTCGCGATGGAGAACGGCGCGCCCATCATCGGCCTGAACGACTCGGGCGGCGCGCGGATCCAGGAAGGCGTGCAGTCGCTCGGCGGCTACGCGGAGATCTTTCTCCGCAACACGATCGCCTCCGGCGTCGTGCCCCAGATCTCCGCGATCATGGGCCCCTGCGCCGGCGGCGCGGTCTACTCCCCCGCCATCACCGATTTCGTCCTCATGGTCCAGGGCACCAGCCACATGTTCGTGACCGGCCCGAGCGTGATCAAGACGGTGACCAACGAGGACGTCTCGTTCGAGGACCTGGGCGGGGCGATGAGCCACAATTCGAAGAGCGGCGTCGCGCACTTCGCGGTCGAGGACGACGAGGCATGCCTCGCGGCGATCCGGAGGCTTCTGTCCTTCCTCCCGCAGAACAACGTGGACGATCCGCCGCGGCTCGCGTCCAACGATTCCCCCGAGCGCATGGACGCGAAGCTCGCCGAGATCGTCCCCGCGGAGCCGAACAAGCCCTACGACGTGAAGGACATCATCCGCCTCGTCGTGGACGACGCGGACTTCTTCGAGGTGCACGAGCACTACGCGCGAAACATCGTGGTCGGATTCGCTCGACTGGATGGTCGCTCGATCGGCGTGGTCGCGAATCAGCCCGCGGCGCTTGCGGGGGTTCTGGACATCAACTCCTCGACCAAGGGTGCGCGATTCGTCCGGTTCTGTGACGCGTTCAACATTCCGCTGGTGACCTTCGAAGACGTCCCGGGGTTCCTCCCCGGCACGCAGCAGGAATGGGGCGGCATCATCCGCCACGGCGCGAAGCTCCTGTTCGCCTACTGCGAAGCCACCGTGCCCAAGCTGACGGTGGTCTTGAGGAAGGCCTATGGCGGCGCGTACGACGTCATGTCCTCGAAGCACATCCGGGGCGACTACAACGTGGCGTGGCCCGGAGCGCAGCTCGCCGTGATGGGCGCCGAAGGGGCCGTGAACATCCTGTACCGGAAGGAGCTCGAGAGCGCGAAGGACCCGGCCAAGGCGAGGGCGAAATTGATCGAGGAGTACAACGACAAGTTCGCGAATCCGTACGCCGCCGCTGCGCTCGGCTATCTCGACGACGTCATCGAGCCGCAGGAGACGCGCCCGCGCCTGATCCGCGCGCTCCGTATGCTCGCGCACAAGCGGCAGACCCTACCGCCGAAGAAGCACGGCAACATCCCGCTCTAGCCGTCAGGGAACGCGACCTATGCGGAAGATCATCGTCGGGGCCCAGGTTTCTCTGGACGGCATCATGCAGGCGCCGGGCGGACCGACGGAAGACCCGACCCGAGGATTCAAGTTCGGCGGCTGGTCGATGCCCTTCTGGGGTCCGGAGTCCAGTGAGGAGATCAACCGCCTCTTCGAGCAAGAGTTCGATCTCCTGCTCGGCCGGAAGACCTACGAGATCTTCGCCGCGTACTGGCCCTACTACGACGAAAGCGCACCCGCCGGCTCCGTCGCCAAACGGTTCAACGAAATCAAGAAGTACGCCGTCTCGCGCTCGGCCGACTTCGATAGGAGCTGGAAGGGCTCCGTGCTCCTTCGCGGCATCGCGGACGTCGAGCGCTTGAAGCAGGAGGACGGCCCGGCCCTCATCACGCAGGGCAGCACCGAGCTCGTTCACACGCTCCTGGCCCAAGACCTCGTCGACGCCTTGGCCGTCTTCACGATTCCCGTCGTGCTGGGGGGAGGCAAGAAGCTGTTCGCGGACGGCTCGGCGCCGCACAGCTACAAGCTGTCCCGGTCCCGCGTCTCGAGCACGGGCATCACGATCGCGCACTACGACCGCGACGGCGACGTCAAGATCGCCAACGCCGCATCGCGTGAGCCCAGCAAGGCCGAGCTCGAGCGCCGGGAGCGCATCCAGCGTGAAGGCTAATCGGAACACGGCGGCCCCGGCCCCAGCCGGCGCCAAGCCGATCCAGGCCGTGCTCGTCTTGAACCGGGGCGAGATCGCGATCCGGATCTGCCGCACGCTCCGCGAGATGGGGATCCGCTCGATCGCCGTCTTCTCCGACGCCGACCGCGACGCGCCTCACGTCTTCGCCGCTGACGCCGCCTACCGCCTCGGTCCCGCACCCGCGACGCAGAGCTATCTCAACGCCGCGAAGGTGATCGAGACGGCACGCGCCGCCGGCGCCGATGCGATCCATCCCGGCTACGGATTCCTCGCCGAGTCTGCCGACTTCGCGGAGATGGTCGAGAAGGCGGGGCTCATCTGGATCGGCCCGAGCCCCGAGGCCACGCGAGCGCTCGGCGACAAAGTGAGCGCGCGGGCTCTCGCGATCAAGGCAGGCGTCCCCGTGCTGCCAGGGACCGAGGGCCCCGTGAGCGATCCGGCGGAGCTGCGGAAGGCCGCCGATGCGATCGGCTACCCCGTGGTGCTGAAGGCCGCGGCAGGCGGTGGCGGCAAAGGCATGCGCCGCGTGAACGCGGCCGGGGAGTTCGAGCAGGCCGTCCGCCTCACGCAAGGGGAGGCCAAGGGGGCGTTCGGCGACGATCGCCTCTACCTCGAGCGCTGGGTCGAGCGCCCGCGCCACATCGAGGTGCAGATCCTCGGGGACCAGCACGGCACCGTGCTCGCGCTCGGCGAGCGCGATTGCTCGATCCAGCGCCGGCATCAGAAGGTGGTCGAGGAGACGCCCTCCCCCGCGCTCGACGAGGAGCGGCGGCAGGAGCTCCTCGCGCTCGCGGTGAAGGTCGCCAAGGCGGGCCATTACTGGAACGCCGGCACCGCCGAGTTCTTGATGGACCAGCAGGGCCGCTTCTACTTCCTCGAGATGAACGCTCGGCTCCAGGTGGAGCATCCGGTCACCGAGATGGTGCTCGGCATGGACCTCGTGCGGGAGCAGATCCGCGTCGCGCGGGGCGAGAAGCTCGGGCTCGCGCAGAAGGACGTTCGCCCCGAAGGCGC
>DATJGP010000187.1:0-9348 GCA_035494915.1 Candidatus Eiseniibacteriota bacterium
GCATGGGTGAATGGATTCTTGCCCGGGCTGGATGCGGCGGCGCTCTACGGCATGCTCGCGCTCACGCCGCCGGAAACGTATCTGGAGGTGGGATCCGGGAACTCGACCCGGTTCGCGCGGCGCGCCATCCGGGATCACGGGCTGAAGACACGGATCGTCTCCATCGATCCCCATCCCCGAGTCGAGATCGACTCGATCTCGGATCAGGTGATCCGCGAGCCGCTCGAGGCCGTGGACCTGGCGCCCGTGCTCGCCTTGAAACCCGGGGACATCCTCTTCCTCGACGGCTCGCACCGCGCGTTCATGAACTCGGACGTGACGGTGGCGTTCCTCGAGATCCTGCCGCGGCTCGAGCGCGGTGTGCGCGTGCAGATCCACGACATCTGCCTGCCGTACGACTACCCGCCCGGGACGGAGGACTTCTATTACTCCGAGCAGTACGTGCTCGCGGCGTTCCTGCTCGGGGGCGCGAAAGGGGCCACGGTCACGCTGCCGAACGCGTTCGTGAGCGGCGACCCGGAGCTCGCGCAGATCCTCGAGCCGCTCTGGAGCCGCCTCGAATCGGTCGAGCGGCACGGCAGCTCGTTCTGGATGGAGATGTAGGCGCGCTCGACCCGCGCGTCCGACCGAGCGCGCCGGCAGTTACCGCGAGCTTCGCTCCGTGCCTAGCGGCGACCCGCAGAACCGCTCCACCACCTGCACGAACTTCTCCGGCTCCTCGAAGTAGGGCAAGTGCCCGCTCTTCTCGAACACCTCCCACTTCGAATTCGGGATCAGGTTGTGGATCTTCCACGCGGTGCTCGGAGCGACGTTGAAGTCGTAGCGTCCTGTCATCACGATCGTCGGCATGGAGAGGGTGGGGAGGATCGACCACATGTCGTACTTCCCGAGGTCCGCGTTCAGCGTCTCGTTCACCGAGCGCGAGAACTTGTAGGTCGCCGATCGGGACATGAAGTCGTCCCGTTTCGCGTCCGAGACGAAGAGCATCTTCAGATATTCGTTCAGGCTCTCGTCCCCCGCCGCGCTGTCGCCGACGGCCTGCGCGAAGTCGAGCCGCGCCTGCTTGTCGATCGCCTCGGGGAAGATGTTCTTGAAGATGAACTCGGTATCGGTCCACTTGGGCGCGGCCGAGTCGACGATCATCAGGTGCGCGATGTGATCCGGATGCCGCGCCGCGTACGCCATCACGAGGTAGCCGCCCCACGAATGGCCGAGGAGATCGATCTTGTCCGCTTTGAGCTCTGCCCTCAAAGCGTCCAGGTCCGCGATCTGATCCGCGAGCGTGCAGGTCTGGCCCGCCGGGAGCGCTCCGGATCGCCCGTTGCCGCGCTGATCGTAGAAGACGACCCGCCGCTTCTTCGCGAGCATGTCCCATGCGTCCGAGCACAGCACATAGGTGTGATCGAAGCCCGGTCCGCCGTTCACCATGATGAGCGGCCGTCCGCCCTCCTTGCCCCGCACCTCGTACCAGATCGTCGCCCCGTCACGCGTGAACGTGTGACCAGGTCCCGAGGGCTGAGCGGGGCGCGCCGTCGCGGTGGAGGCGCAGAGAGCGAGAGCGAACACCGCGGCCATGGCCGCGGAAGGGCGGAAACCGGTCACGTCACACCTCCAAGGGTCAGTCGAGGATCTGGTGAAGCGCGTGTCGGACGTCATCCATCTCGATCTGGTGGCCCGACTCCTTCCAGAGCAAGCGGCCATCGTCCGCGCGAACGATGAGGCCGTGCGACTTGATGCCGGCCGTGTTGAGCTCGGTCCTGGCCTCGGGCTCCGAGGCGTCCACATTGCGGGCGTTGACCTCGCCCGGGAACTCCTGCGCGAGCCCGCTCACGGCGGGCTTCAGCTTCGCGCAGACCGGTCAGCCGGGGAGATAGTAGTAGGAAACGGTGACGTGCCCGGCCTTGCCGGCCGGCGCGGCGGGGGCGGCTTCCTGCGAGGCTTGCTGCGCCTTCTGTCCTCCGCCGCATCCGGCCCCCGCGACGAACGCCGCGAGTGTCAGGGCTGCGAAGGATCCTGGGATCCGGGCCATCGAGAACCTCCTGGATGGGTCCATCGGCGGGGCGTACGCTCGTGTGAGTCGATAGCCCCGACGGAACGCCCGTCCACGATACCACCGGAGGTCCGCCATGACCCACCCGAACGAAATCGACACCTTCCGCGCCACCTGGGAACGCGAGGGCCAGAAGGCGATCCGCCTGATGGAGGCGCTGCCGGCCGATCAGTACGACTTCCGTCCCGATGCCAAGGGACGATCGATGGGAGAGATGGCCTGGCACCTGAGCGAGATCGACGGATGCATCAGCTACGGAGTGGTGGAGCGGCGCTTCGATCTCCAGGACACCCTGCCCGAGCTCGTGCGCCCCAAGGAGGTGCGGCTCCTGGCTCCCGGCTATCGACGCGTGCACGAGCTCGCCATCGAGCGCCTGGAGAAAGTCCGGAACGAAGAGCTCGATGAGAAGATCACGTTCTTCGACGGCACTCCGATGACGATCCGGGACGTGCTGTGGAACGTGCTCCTGCATCACCACATCCATCATCGCGCGCAGCTCGTGCTGCTCTGCCGCATGTCGGGTGGCAAGCCGCCGGGAATTTATGGGCCGAATCGCGAGGAGATGCAGGCGATCGTCGAGAAGATGAAGGCGGGGAAAGCCTGACCTACTGGGCCGTCTCTTCCTGACCGGCGCGCGTCCAGGCGGCCACGTCCTTCGAGCGCATGGTGCCCTCCGGTGGAAGGCGCGCGTCGCGGAATCCGCGCGCGAGCGCGTCCAGGTAGGCGCTGCGTGAAAGGAGCGTTCCGCGGCAGACGCGCGGAGCTGTGGAGGAGGCGCGGCGCTCCGCTTCGAGCGCACCCGTGAGCGTGTCCCACACCCAGGTGGGGATGCGCTCGGCCTCGGACGGATACACGAAGAGGAAGAGAACGAGATGGCTCAGGAGCACGAGCCGGTGCGGCCGGAAGCGCTCCATGAGGCGGGACCAGTCCATCTCGGGTCCGCGCGCGAGAATGAGATGGAGCACGTCCGCTCCGTCGAAGCGCTCGCGCTCCATGACGAACGCCTTCGACCAGATCATCTCCTCGGGCGGGCTCAAGAAGACCGTGTGCCCGAGCACCGAGCCCTCCACCGAATACTCGAACCACGACGGGTCGACGTTCGCGACTCCGTTGCCCGAGCTCCAGATGATGTCCACGTACGCGCGTCCCTTGCGGACCTTGCCGAGCCAGTGCGGGAACGTGACCTCGGACCGGTAGCCGAGCGACTCGAAGTGCTTGAGCGCGCGCCGTCCATCCTCGGGCGTCATGAAGACGTCCAGGTCGCGCGGGGGGCGCCCGATTCCGGTGTGCCGCTTCATCGCATATCCGCCACCGACCATGAAGGGAATGCGCGATTCGATGAGGATCCGGATCGCCTCCGTGAAGAACATCTTGGCCGTTGGGCCCGTTTTCTGCTTCACCGTCATACACATTGCCCCGGTATGGGTGGGACTTCGGAGACTGTCAGATGCTTGATACAGAAAGGTTTACGACCGTAAAGGTCGTCGCCGTCGCCGATCTGCACTACACCCCCGAGGCAGAAGCATCGGTCGTGCCCACGCTGTACGAGATAGCGGCGCTTGGCGACATTCTGGTCGTGTGCGGGGACCTGACCCACCACGGGTTGGTGGAGGAGGCCACGGCCCTCGCGCGAGCGGCGGACCGAATTCCGATTCCCGTCCTGGCCGTGCTCGGCAACCACGACTTCCACTCCGGCCAGGAGGAGGGGATCAAGGCGGCGCTCCGCGGCACCCGCATCCAGATCCTCGACGGCGACATCGCCGTAGTGCGGGACATCGGCTTCGCGGGGGTGAAGGGATTCGGGAGCGGGTTCGGACGCCGCGTGCTCGAGCCGTGGGGGGAGTGGGTCATGAAGGAGTTCGTGCGCGTTTCGGTGGACGAGGCGACCAAGCTCGGGTCCGCGCTCGCGCGTCTCAAGTGCGAGCATAGGATCGCGCTCCTCCACTACGCCCCGGTGGTCGGCACGGTGGAGGGGGAGCCCGTCGAGATCCATGCCTTCCTCGGCAGCAGCCGCCTCGAGGAGCCCCTCAACCGGCATCAGGTCCGCGCCGCATTCCACGGCCACGCTCACCATGGCCGCCCCGAGGGCCAGACCTCCACCGGGATCCCGATCTTCAACGTCTCCCTGCCGCTCCTTCGCCGCACCCGCCCTGGGCAGCCCCCCTGCCGGGTCCTGGAGCTCTCCGTCCCGGCCTGACCCCCGTCCGATCGAGAACGCCCCTCAACGTGCCGATAAGGCAGCGTGAAAGGGGGCCCTCCCATGTACCGTTCGATCGTTGCTCTGCTGATCGCCGTATCCCTGGCGGCCGGATGCGCCGGCTCCGCCAAGCTGTCGAAGAAGAGTGAAGAGAAGCTCGCGTCCGGGGACGCGTGGAAGGCGTGGCAGCTCGCCACCCGCGCGCTCGACAAAGAGCCGGGCAATCCGCGCGCCCAGGCCGCCGCGACCAAGGCCGGAACGGCCATCGTCCAGGACTGGCAGCGCAAGATCCGCGCGTACGCCGAGCTGGACAGCGCCAAGGCGGCGGCGGAAGTCCTCGCGATGACGGAGTTCCGCGGCGAGGCCGCGCGCTACGCCACGATCCCGATGGGCGAGAGCTGGGCCGCCGAGGAGCTGGCGCTCCGGCGTGCCGGCGCGCGCATCCACTACAACCTCGGCGTAGAGGCCACGAGCGCGGGCCGCCCGAAGAAGGCGTGCAACGAGTTCTCCGAGGCGCGCCAGTACGTGAGCGACTACCGCGACGTGGTGAAGCGCGAGGATCGCGCCGCGAGCGACGCGATGACGCACGTGGCCGTCATGCCGTTCCGCGCGATGTCCGACGATCGCTCGTTCGGAACGGAGCTGGCCCAGGCGTGGCAGGACGATCTCGTCGAGAATCTCGCGCCGCCCACGACCCAGTTCACGCGCGTCGTCTCGAGCGACGCCGTTCGCCGCTCCATGACCCTCGCCGATCTCGACGACGTCTCGCGCGAGCAGGCGGTCCGCCTCGCGCGCAAAGCTGGCGCCGAGCGCGTGGTGTGGGGTTCGGTCGGACCCGTGAAGTCGTCCACGAAGCTCCACCTCTTCCAGGACAACGTGTACCGGCGCGTCGTGGAGCGCGGTCCGAACGGCTCCGATGTCGTGCGCTGGGTGGAGGTCCCGATCCAGGTCGTCTCGCGCGTGCGCGACGTGAAGGTGTCGGTGGACTACGAGGTGATCGACACGAGGAGCGGAACGTCGGTCGTGCACCGGCACCTCGACCGCTCGTCGTCGGCGCGCGTGGTCTGGACGTCCGACCGGTTCGACGGGGATCCGTCGAGCTACGTTCTCGTGTCCGAGCCCTTGCGCGCGGCGAATCCCGATCGCGCCAAGGAGATCGAGACCCGCTGGAACGACGCCTGCGGCGCCGGCACCACGATCGTGCAGGTGCTCGAAGCCCGGAAGAACGCGGGCTCGACGGGACGGTACGCGCGCCAGGCGCTGCCGCGCTTCGCGGCGGGGGCGGCGTTCGTCTTCATGGAAGACCTCCCGCCCGCGGACGACCTCGCGCTCGCGGCGCTCACGCAGAGCTCGCGCTCGGTGCGTGACGATCTCGTGAACATGGACAACGTGGACGACGTGGATCTCGGCGTGGTGGTGCCGGACGCGGCCACGCGCTGATCTAGAAGAGGGCCCTGGGAGCGGGCGCGGCGGCCGGTGACCCGGCAGGCGGCGCCCGTTATCATGTCCGCGCCGGTAGCTATCCCTTCCTGACCGCGAGGCGCAACCCCTGCCACACGACTTCCTGCTCTTCGTCCTGGCCGGCTTCCTGGCGCAGCTCGTCGACGGCGCGCTCGGGATGGCCTATGGCGTGACGGCGTCGAGCCTCCTTCTCTCGTACGGCGTGCCTCCCGCCGCGACGAGCGCGACCGTGCACGCGGCCGAGTGCTTCACGACCGGCGTCTCGGGGCTCTCCCACCACTGGTTCCGGAACGTGAACGGCGACCTGTTTCGAAAGCTCCTCCTTCCCGGGATCGCGGGCGCGATCGTGGGGGCCTATCTCCTCACCACGGTTCCCGGCGAGCGCTTCCGTCCCTTCGTCGCCGCCTATCTCCTCGTCATGGGAGCGGTGATCGTCCTGAAAGCGTTCCGTCCGTTTCCGCCGAACGCCGCGACCACGCACCTGGGCGCGCTGGGATTCGTGGGGGCGCTCGTCGACGCGATGGGGGGCGGCGGCTGGGGGCCGGTGGTCGCGAGCACGCTCATCGTTCGCGGTCACGACGTGAAGAACACGGTGGGCACCGTGAATGCGGTCGAATTCTTCGTCACCGTCGCCGCGTCGGTGACCTTCTTCGTCACGATCGGCGTCTCGAACTGGCCGATGATCCTGGGCCTGGCCCTGGGCGGGGTTCCGGCGGCACCGCTCGCCGCCTGGGCCTGCAAGCGCGTGCGGCCGCGGCCGTTGATGGTGGCGGTCGGCTGCCTCGTCATGCTCCTGAGCGTCCGCACCCTCCTCAAGCATTTCGGGGTCATCTAAGGGGTCACAATCGGGCCGGGCTGGAGTAGGATAGGTGACCCTTCCGACGCCGAAGGGGTCCCGGCGTGGATACCCGATCACCCAAGGAGGCGCGACACATGAAGCGTACGTTGCTGGCTCTGGTTCTCGTTCTTGCAGTCCCCATGATCGCCATCGCACAGGATGCCGCTACCCCCGCCGCGAGCACGCACGTCATGTACTCGCCGGTCGACATCAAGTGGGGTGCGGCCCCCGCGGGTCTTCCGACGGCCGCCATGGCCGCGGTGCTCCAGGGCAACCCCGGTGAGGCGGGTGAGTTCACCGTGCGGCTCAAGCTGCCGGCGAACGCGAAGATCATGCCGCACTTCCATCCGACCGATGAGAACGTCACCGTGATCTCCGGAAAGTTCATGATGGGAATGGGAGACACGTTCGACCCGAAGACGATGAAGGCCATGCCGCAGGGAAGCTTCACCATCCTGCCCGCGACCATGCACCACTACGCCATGGCGCAGACGGCCTGCGTCGTGCAGGTCCACGGCATGGGGCCGTTCGCGATCACCTATGTCAATCCGAACGACGACCCGCGGAACGCTCCGGCGGCTTCGAAGTAAGCTCAGCAGCACTCGCATGAACGAACGGCCCCGGCGGCTTCGGCTGCCGGGGCTCGTTCATTGCCTGGCCCGCCGATCGCACCGTGAGCTCGGCCATGAAGCCGAAGCGAAGGTAATCGGGATCCATCACCACCTCGGGCCGACGGACCGAAGCGGCGATCCGCACGTCTCCCGCGTCGTACTCCTTCTCCAAGGAGAGCGGGAGCGTGAAGGGCTTGAACAGCGTCGCGGGGAGACGGAAAGCGATCTTCGTGCGTATCAGCTTTCGCACCCTGGCCATGACGCTGTCCGGGTCCATGACGATGCCGCACTTCAAGAGCTTGTCCTGCTCGACGAGCGCGTTGCGCATGCTGACGAACGAGGAATCGGTGAAGGTCGCCGGCACGGACAGACGGTCGCGCTGAACCTTGGGGCTCCCCGCGACGCTCGTGTCCGCCGCCGCGAAGCGAATCGTGGTGCGGATCGTGTGCGTGAAGGGGAGCACGTGGCCGACCAGCGTGTCGGAATAATCGAAGCCGTGGCAGACCATGCTCACGAGGAGCTTCGGATCCCACGCCATGTCCAGCTCCACCCGGCCTTGCCCTTCGAGCACCTGGACCGGCCCGGCGATCTCGAGTCCGTTGGGCGGAAGGAGCCGGATCGTCGGATCGCCCGTGACGCGGAGACGCCCTGCGAGATGGGTCACGCGGAGATTGCCTTTGATGTGCCCTGCCCCGACCTTGCCCCCCAGCAGCTTGACGCGGAGGGTCTCGTCCAGATGCTCCTCGACGCCCGGGTCGAAGTCGAGGCGCGCCCCCTGCAGATAGGAGCGCGCGATCCGGTTGCAGAGCGTCTGGAGGATGGGGCGGGGTACGACCGCGACGATGTCCCGGTCGGACGCCAGGAGCGCCTTCCACAGCGCATCGCGCGACGCGAGCGCGAGCGTCTTCGCGAGGAGGGTGTCGCGCATGGCGCCGCCGCGGCCGCTCTCGTAGAGGCGGCGCGCCTGCCGCTCCATTCCGGCGCGGCCCTCGTCGGTGAGCGGGATCCACTCGGCGCGGTGGGCGCGGTGCGCCTCGCCCGACGAGGAGTCGGGCTCGAGAGCCAGGCTCAGCACGAGCCGGTTCTCGAGCACGGTGAATGCGGAGACGCTCACCGCGAGCGGGATCTGCCGCTCCGGCAGCGACACGTCGCCGGTCAAACGCGGAAACGTGATGCCTTCCTCGAGCCGCACCGGGATCTCCAGGCTGATGCGGTCTCGATTCCAGTCCTCGATCCGGAGCCCGCCGAAGAAGCGCGCGGCCGGATTGAGGAAGCTCCGCGCCACGCCGTTTCCCGCCCGGACCACGTGCGCGCCGGTGACGGCGAGGCCGGCGCGCAGCGTGCCCATGCGCGGGCGAAACTCGAGGATGTCGATATGGGTCTGGAGCTCGAGCACCGCCTCGACCGGCGACGCGTTGGGGCCGAGCTTGCGCGCGCGGCCTCGGAGCGTGATGAGGGCGAGGCCGTTCCGCAGGTCGAGGCTCGCTTCCGTGAGGATCGCCTCGTACGTTCCGTCCTCGAACGTGCGGCGTATGGGGAGCGAGCGGTTGAGCACGTCCCGCAGGAAGACCTCGCGGAGCGCGAGCTGGGCATCCTCCTGCGGCAGGAGCGAGCCGAAGCGCTCGCGCGCGGCGTAAAGGTTCAGGCTCACGATCTCCTGTGCCGCGCGGCTTCGCTCGAACTGGACCAGGGGATAGGACTCGTCGAGACGCCACCAGAGCCGGACTCCGGCCACCACGGCGAGCACGAGCGCGATTCCCGCCAGGATCCAGCGGGCGGTGTGGCTCAGGTAGAAGCGGAACGGACGCGGCTCCATCCCTCAAGCGTACTCCGGGCATGACCTCGAGCGGGGGAGATCCGATCGTGGTGATCGGCGGGGGCGCGGCCGGCTTCCTGGCCGCGATCCACGCCGCCCGGCAGGGTGGTCGCGTCCTCCTCCTCGAGCGGACGCACGAGGGTGGGCGGAAGATCCTCATGTCCGGGGGCGGCCGGTGCAACGTGCTCCCGTCGGAGCTCGACCCGCGCCGATTCGTCACGGCCTCTTCGCCCAACACGATGAAGAAGATCCTTCTCTCCTGGCCGCTCCACGAGCAGCGCCGCTTCTTCGAGGAAGAGCTCGGGATGCCGCTCGCGCTCGAGGAGGAGACGGGGAAGCTCTTCCCGGTATCGAACAAGGCGCGCGACGTTCGCG
>DATJGP010000188.1:0-5057 GCA_035494915.1 Candidatus Eiseniibacteriota bacterium
CTACCAGAAGGCGCTCGACCTCGGATACGAGAAGCCCACGACCCTGTACAACATGGCCTGCTGCGCCGCCCGAGCCGGAGACGTGGACGGGGCGTTCAAGTATCTCGACCGCGCGGAGCAGGCGGGTTTCGAGATCGGCCAATACGTGGGCTCGGACAGCGACATGGACGCGCTTCGAGGTGATGCGCGCTACGGAGCCATGCTCAAGCGGTGGGACGAGAAGATGGCGAAGGAACACCGCGACAAGCTGAGCAAGGAGAAGCAGAAGACGGACTGAAGCGGGCTAGCGCAGCCCTATCTTCTTCAGTGGGCGTCGCCGCTCGTTCTACCGGTGCCCGCCTATTTCTTCGGCTTGGCCTTCTCGAGGAGCTTCACCAGCTCCGGGTTGCCACTCCTTCGCGCGACATCCAAGGCGGTCAGCCCGGCGTACTGACCCTTCATGACGATGGTCGGGTCGGCTCCGGCGTCGATCAAGGCCTTCAGGGATTCGCCCTCACCAGAGCTCATCGCCATGATGAGCGGCGTCGATCCGTATTGCTCCTCGACAACGTTCACATTCGCCTTGTGCTTGATCAGCTCCTTCACGATCTCCGTCTGGTTGTCCTTGGCCGCGTAGAACAGCGCCGTCATGCCGAGGTAGCCCTTCACGTTCGGATCGGCGCCGGCGTCGAGGAGAACCTTGACGAACTCGAGGTTCCTGGCTTCGCACGCGGCCATGAGCGCGGTCACCCCCTGAGGGGAAACGTAATTGGGATCCGCTTTCCGGGAGAGCAGTGCCTTGAGCAGAACATCGTTCTCTTTCGTGAGGGCATGGATCAGAGGCGTCGTGCCATCGCTGGCGGAGGTGCTCAGGGTGGCGTGATGCTTGAGCAGAATGTCGACCGCCGTCATGTCCTCGGCGATCACCGCGCTGATGATCGGGGCAATGCCCACGGACGACGAATTCGGGTCCGCCCCCTTCGCGATGGCATCCTCCATCTTGGCGTAGTCCTTGTTGTGCACGGCATTGTAGAGATCCAGCTCGAGTGCGCGCTTGGCGCGCGTGGCCGCCGCGTTCGCTTCCAGGGCGGGATCGGTCGGGGGAGCGAGCGGAGCGGCCTCCACCTTCAGCCTCTGTTCCGCGGGGACTGGCTTCTCCAAGAGAGCCACCATGGACGCGTCCCCACCCTGGCGCGCGTGATCCAGGGCCGATGTGCCCATGGCCGAGGTGAGTTTCGGGTCCGCGCCCGCCCGGAGCAGAAGCTCGACGAGCGCCGGCGTTCCCATGCCGACGGCGCTGATCAGCGGCAATCCATCACCCGAGATCCTCTGGTTCGGATTCGCGCCTCCGCGCAGAAGCGCGCTCAAGAGGTCCGGATCACCGGCACGCAAGGCGTATTCGAGTGCCGACGAGCTGTCCGGGCCGGCGGCATTGGGATTCGCGCCGGCCGCAAGGAGGCCCTGCACGGCGTCGGTCTTCTGCAGCGCGCAGGCCAGCATGAGAGGCGTCTTGCCCATGGAGTCTAGTGCGTTGGCATCGGCGCCGCGCTCGATGAGGAGCTTCGCGACGGGATCCGACGGCAACTGGTCTTCGTCGTCATCCGCTTCGGTCCACGTGACCACGATGGCGTGAAGCAGCGTCCTTCCCTCGTTGTCGGAGCACTGGAGCGAGGCGCCCGCGTCGAGCGCCGCGGCGATGGCTGGCACGTCCCCCCGTTCCACCGCGGACGAGAGCGCGGGGTCACAGGGCGCCGCGCCGGCCCAGCGAGGGACAAGGACGAACGCGAGCCCTACGCAAAGCGCAAGGCGCGCCAATCTCATGCCATGACCTCTCATGAAGGGGCTACTTGAGCCGTACCAGGCGTCGCGTCTCGACGCGATCCTCGGCGGCGAAGCGTAGGAAATAGACTCCCGGGGCGGCATCGACCCCGCGGGAGTTGCGACCGTTCCAGGCCACCTCGTGATTCCCGGCGCTCCAGACCCCGCGCGCCAGGCGCGCCACTTGCCTGCCGTCCACGCTGAACACCTGCAGATCCACTTTCTCGGAGCGCGCCAGCGAGAACCCGATCCGCACGGCACCCGACGACGGATTCGGCCACGGCATCCTGAGGCCCACGCCGACGCTCGCGACCGGCTCGACCGCCGTCACGCCCATCTCCATCTCGCTCCGGATCCAGGCGGCATTCTGGGGCGTGATGGCCACGTGCTCTTGATTCGTGCCCTGCGAGTAGATGGCATCGAACGGCGTGTTGGCCACCGGATTCGGATCGGCTGCGATGTTGTGGAAGAGATCCGGCGTGGCATAGGAGAGCGCGCTCACCGTTGGAATGAAGCAATGGCTGGGAGAGAGCGCGACGATGTTCCCGTAGGGGGCTGCCACCGAGTCGAGCTGGGCCATGCTGGCCCTCGAACCGCCGGGCGCGTTGTCGTACGGCTGCGTGCCGTTCACCGTCACGGCCTGCGACGCCGTGGTGATGAACACGACCCGGATCTTACCGTCGAAGATCTTCGTGCTGGTCGCGTTGGGCACCGCCCACACGTTGCCGGTGATGCCGGTGAGGATGTCGCTGTAGCTCCACTGGATGATCTGCGCCCCCGCGGCAAAGGGCTCGCCGGTTCCGTTGTCGCTGCCGTTGGCGATGGCCACCAGTCGCGGCTGGCTCGGCCAGTTGCCCACCGCGGCGAGATCGGTGGCGAACGAGCCCCGTAAGGGGTCCGGCTGCCCGGTCGTGCCCGCCGGATCGGTGTAGTGGTATACGAGCATCTGGCGCGCCGCGGGCCGGTTGAGCTCCGAGAGGAACACCGCCGCGTCGGCCGATTGGCCCGAGAAGAAGTTGATCCAGTACTGGATGCCGAGCGGGATGTTGGCTCCCAGGTGCGGCACGTCGAACGAGAGGAACGTGCGCACCGCGTGCGGCATGCCGTTCGTTTCCATGTAGGCGAGCGCGTAACGGCTCACGAGGCCGCCCATGCTGGCGCCCGCCAAGGAGAGACTCACCTGGGGGCCTACCCTCGCCTGGACCTGCTGGAGCAGGTCGACCAGGACGAACGCGTTTCGCTGCAGGTAGTCGGTCGCGTCCGTGAAGTTGAGCACCACCGCGTCGTAGCCGTCCGCGCGAAGGTTCTCGATCAGGTTCTCCCCGTTGAGCAGCGCGTAGAGCTCGTCCCAGTTCATGCTGTTGTCGAGATCGAAACCCTCCACGACGACGGCGGGGTTCACGAGCTGGGTATGGCCCGGCGCGAGGTACACGTAACCGTCGCCGGTCGCGGTGCCGCCCAGGTACGGGATCGTTCCCGCGGCATGGATGGTGTCGTCCGGCGCCGGAGTCGCGAGGGCGCGCACGGCGAACTGGAACGCGGCCTCCACCGTTTCGCCGTTGGTGGTGGCGCGAAGGCGAAGGGTCTTGGTGCCCGTTGCGACGTAATGCGCGGTGAGCGGGCGATCGAAGCTCACGGCCCGGAACCCGAGCCCGTCGTCCAGGTCGGCCTGAAGCCGTGGGGCCGCTCCTTTCCGATTGGACACGAAGTCGTCGCGGTCGAGCACGAATCGCACCTCGCTGCCGCGATAGGTCCACTCGTGCAGCGCGGCTGCCGCGAATGCGGTCTCGAGCGTGAAGGCATCGCCCGTTCCACGCACGAGGTGCCCGCCGCGATTCTCGATCGCACCGCGCTCCAGCGCGTCGGAACGAATGCGCTCGTAGTCGTCGAGGACCACCGCGAGCGGCACGGCAGCAAGGCGGCTCCGGGCCCGCTCGATCAACGCGTCGGCGGAGGGGCGCTGGGTGGGGTCGGCCGATGCCCGGCGCAGCTCCTCGTAGATCTGCCGCCACAGACCTCGCGACGCCACCGCTCGCCCGTCCCCCTGGAAGCGGTCGATCCCGGAGAGAGGCAGCACACGGTCGTAGAGGACGCCGGTCTTGAGATCACTGGTATCGAGACGGCTCAGCGACGCTCGAAGCTGGTCGTCGACGGTGCTGGCGAACGCCCGGCCGACTGTCATGAGTCCAACCAGGACGAGGACGGCACACGCCACGAGGGAGCGAAGACGTCGATGCGGAGCCACGGCGCGGAGCAAACAGTCTCCTAGCGAGAAGCTATGAGATGGGGATGGCTTGACGGACCTGCACTCATTATATCACGGGCCGACAGCCTCGAAGTCAGGGCGATTCCGGGCGACGAATCCGGTACAGCACATGCCGTCGTAGCGGATGCCCTTCGGGCAGGAGCGGATGATCGAAATCGTCCCGCGGATCGTGCGTCATCCCCAGCTTCGTCATGATGCGTCGCGAGCGGACGTTCGCGGGCACGGTCCACGACAGGATCTCGTCGAGGCCCACCGTTTCGAATCCAAAGCGCAGCGCGGCCTCCGCGCCCTCCGTCGCGTATCCCCTGCCCCAGAACTCGGGAGCCAGCCTCCATCCGATCTCGACGCACGGCGTGAACCGGGTGCGGAAGGACGGCCGAAGCAGGCCCACGTAGCCCGCGAAGGTGTTGCTCTCCCGAAGCTCGACGGCCCAGAGTCCGAAGCCATTCGTCTCGAAGCTCGCGTCCACCCGGGCCATCATCGCCTCGGTCGCGCCGCGGTCGAGACGCGTGGGGAGGAATTCCATGACGCGCGGGTCCGCATTCATGGCGGCGAAAGGATCGAGATCCGCGGGCTGCCATCGGCGAAGGCGAAGCCTCGGCGTGAGGAGCTCGGCCACGATCAGCCGACGCAATCCTGAGGGCAGTCCCCCTCGGCGCTTCGCTCGATCTGGAGCGTCGCATGGCAGATGCCGAATCGATCGTGCAGCTCGTTCGCAATTCTCGTCAGATCTTCGTCTCGGGTCTCGCCTTCGGGAATGACCAGGTGCGCGGTCAGAGCGATCTCGCTCGTGCTCATGGCCCACACGTGAAGGTCGTGCACGCTCTCTACTCCCGGCAAGCCGCAGAGGAAAAGCCGGACCTCGTTCGGCACGATCTTCTCCGGCACGGCGTCCATGACCAGGTTCACCGACTCGCGGAAGAGTCCCCATGTGCCGAACGCGATGATGAGCGCGATGGCGATGGCCACCACGGGATCGATCCACGCAAGCCCG
>DATJGP010000189.1:0-2215 GCA_035494915.1 Candidatus Eiseniibacteriota bacterium
TCGATGTCCAGGACATCATGGAACGGAAGCTGGCCGAGGCGCGCGCGTCCGATCCGTACCGGATCACGCAGACCTTCCCATTCGCCACGATGTAAGGGGGCAGAACGCTGCACGCACGAGCCGAGGCGGGCTTCGACCCGCCTCGGCTTCGTGTTTCTAGAGGAACTCCAGGTCCCCGAAGACGAGCCCGGCCGCCTGGTCCAGGTCCGGCACGTAACGCACGATCTCCTCCGTGATCACGCGCGGCACGATCGTGCTCCGATCCAGCATCGCGCGGTTCCCGCTCGGCACGAGGATCATCCTGAGATTTCGGTGATAGGCGCCATCCACCTTGTAATCGAGATCCCCCACCAGCCGGACGGTGAGCACGTCGTGCGCGTCCGTCACCACCACGCCCGTGAACGCGACGTCCTGCGGCACCGGCCGTTGCAAGAAAACGGAGAGGAAGGCCAGCGCGGTCGGTAGGCCGGCCGAGGTTCCTCCGGACGGCTCGTCTTCCTTGGTGACCTTGTACCCGTAGTTGAAGTCGAGGATGTCGCGCGTCGCGTGGGGGAACTTGGCCTGCGCGTACTCCCGCGTGGCGAGGAACGTGTTCCGCACGTTGGTCCTCATCTCCTCGGTCACGTTGCCGAGGATGTCGTCTCGCCGGAGCGCGCCTCCCTGCCCGGGTGACGCGATCTCGCGAGTGGCCCAGACCTCATGGACCAGTCCGTGGATCGTCCCCGCGAAGCGGTAGGTGGCCGCGGAGAGCACGCGCCCGATCGCGCGCGAGCGCTCCCGCGACGTCCGCTCCAGACTCTCCGCCCGCTCCGCGAAGCGCCTCTGCTGCGCGGTGTCCCCTCCACCTTGCAGCGCGAGGAGGGTGGCGAGCCGCCTCCAGATTCGATAGTTGTTCGGCGACACGTGCACCGCGGCCTCGAGCGCCTCGAGCACCGTGGGGACGATCGACTTCATCTTGAGGAGATCGGCCACACGCGGCGAGGGCACCTCGGCCTCCCGGTCGAGGAGCCAGCCGATCACGTAGAGATCGGTCGGGTCCCGCTTGAGCGCGCTCGCGAAGAGATCGATGGCACGCTCGCGCCCGGTGTGCGTCCCCGAGAGCGCCTCGAGGTTGGCCCAGTACTTGAGGTCCATGAGGTCTTCGCCCCGGGAAAAGGTGCGTTTCGCCGTCGCGAGATCGCCGCGGATCGCGGCACCGAGGGCGGCCTCCCGCTCGGGGGCGCCCGGCGTGAGCACCGCGTCGGGAAAGCGGATGGCACGGAGGCGCTCGATCGGCAGGAACCGGTGGGACGCCACCTCGACCACCTCCTGGAAGTCGGCGCGATGCTGCTGCCGTCGGTACGCGGCCAGATGGCGACGCTCGTACTCGGCCGCAGCCTCCCGGTCGCCGAGCCGGCGATACAGGAGCGCCAGGCGACCGAGCACGTGCGGATCTTCTTGATTCTTCTCGAGATACTTCCCGATGTTCACAGCCGACTCGAGCCGCTCCCGGCTGCCCGTCCGCTCGTAGAGCGCAACGAGCGCGAGCAGCCGGTCGATGTCGGTCTCGTACCCGCGCTCGAGGCCCAGCCGCTCCAAAATCTGAATCGACATCTCGAAGTCTCCGATCAGCTCGTAGATCCATGCCTCGGCGAGCACGGCGAGCTTGTAGACCTCGGGATCGCGATCGCGGTGTCGCGTCGCCACGTTCCGGCAGATGGTCCCGGCCTCGTTGGGGCGACGAGCCACGTACTGGCGAAATGCTTCTTCCAGAGCCAGATACGACGTGGGCTTCTGAATCAGCTGGAACTGCCCCATCGCGAGGAATTCGCCCGCCCCCTGGGTGGGATCCTGCGCCAGGTGGAGCATCGATTCGAGGTGCATTCGCGCGCGCTCGCCGGTGCCGGTCTGCTTCGACTGAAGCTGCGCCGTGCAGGCCACGGCGAGGGAGAGCTGTCCCCGCATGTGCTTGAGCTTGGCAAAGAGGCTGAGCGCGTCATGATGCTCGGGGCTCTCGTCCAGGACCTCGGCCACTTCCATCTCGGCGAGCGTGAGATCCCCGATCTCGATCAGCACCTCCGCGTAGCGGAGGCGCGCGGCTGCGGGCCTGAGATCGTCCGGAGTCGGCTGGGTCATCGTGTCTCGCGTGGCCACGATTAAGGATAACGCAGCGCCCGAGCGTTCCCTTCCGAAACGGGCCCGGGGTACAGTTGAAGGATGCGCGGACGGGCCGAGC
>DATJGP010000190.1:0-3756 GCA_035494915.1 Candidatus Eiseniibacteriota bacterium
CCCGGAGAGATCAGCTTGCTCTTTGGTGGACGCCTCGCGGACGAGGACCTGGTCGACGCGAACACCGGCCCGGACTTCGGGCCGATCGTCGGGCTCCGCTGGGCGGTGAAGCTCTCGCCACAGTGGAACTGGTTCTTCGACGGGGTCTACGGTCCTCAGGACAACGTGAGCGATGACCCGACGAAGATCTGGGAAGGTCGCACCGGCGTCGAGCGGCTCTTCCCCATCGGCCAAACCTGCAACTGGTTCCTGACCGGATCCCTGGGCGGGGCTGACGTCGACTTTCCGAGTCCTCCGAGCGGCGACTTCGGCCGCCCCCTCGCGTCGGTCGGGCTCGGTCTCGCGCAGACGGGCGGCGGCGCGCGCGGCGAGGTGCGCGGCGAAACCTATCTGGGCGACTCGGGGCTTCACGGAGCGGACATCATCAACCTCGAAGTGATCGTTGGATGGACGTTCGGGCTTCCGTCGGGCGAGGACTCCGATGGTGACGGCGTCGTCGACTCGAACGATGACTGCCCCAACACCCCCAAGGGCACCAAGGTCGATTCGCACGGCTGCCCGATGAAGGTGCAGCTCTTCAACGAGACCCGGAAGAAGGTCCGACTCGAGGGCGTGAACTTCGAGCTCGAAAGCGACCGCCTCACGCACGAGTCGCACGAAATCCTCGATCGCGTCGCGGACGCGCTCAACGATCGTCCGGATCTCAAGGTCGAGGTCGCCGGGCACACGGACAACACCGGCACGCCGGAGTACAACCGGGACCTCTCGCAGCGTCGCGCCGAGTCGGTGCGCGCCTACCTGATCTCGAAGGGGATCAACGGCTCGCGGCTCACGGCGAAGGGCTACGGCGAGACCGAGCCCGAGACGACGAACGACACTCCGGAAGGACGCGCGCAGAACCGCCGCGTGGAGCTGAAGCAGATCAACCAGTAAGGCGTTGGAACATGAAGAAGGGGGTCGGCCTCGCGCCGACCCCCTTTTCGTTTACGGGCGAAACTAGTTCGCGAACTGAATTCCAGCTCCGAACGTCGTGTCGGTCTTCTCGAAGCCTGGAAGCGGCTTGTTGCGATAGAAGACTTCATAGGCGAGCTTCATCGCGAACTTGCCGGCGATCGGGGCTACGAGGGAGAGGGCGCCATTCCCCTGGCTGTCGTCTCCGTCCTCGAGGTTGAAGAGATAGGCCCCGCGCGCCTCGAAGTAGGCCTTCTCGGTGAACCCATGCTTGTATCGTGCTCCAGTGCGCGCCGTCGAGAACGTGTCCTGACCTCCGAAGACGTCTTCCCGCTGGACCCAACCACCACCGGCATCGAGATCGACCTGGTTCGTCGGGCCCGTGATGGCGTGGAAGGAAAGGCCAACGCCTTCCTGGAACTCGCGCGAGATGCCGGAGAACACATCGCGCCGCCACGTTCCGAGAGCGTAGGCCGATAGCTTCTCCGAGATGAGGTAGTCCGGACGGAGCAGGGCTCGGTAATTGCCGGAGTTCTCCTCACCGTCGGCCTTGCCCCATATCGCGCGCGCCTCTTGCGTGAACATCCAGTCCCCCGTCTTGTGCTCGATCTTGTCGCCGCCGCTGATCGTCGTGGTCTCGGTGTTGCCGTTGGTCGAGATGTAGGCCGCATCCGCGGCGATCTTGGTCGGTTTGACCTGCTCCGTATCCTGCGCGACGGAAGGATGCGCGCTGACGGTGAGCGACGATGCGAGCAACAGAGCGAGGACGACGCGGGAGCGGGTCATCGGGACAACCTCCGGGTATCAGTCTCCAACACGAACGGCGCGCGCCAGGACGGCCGCGGCGCGCGCGCGATGGCTGATCGAATCCTTTCGTGATGCGGGAAGCTCGGCGAAGGTGAGCGTTTCGCCTTCGGGCAGGAAGAGAGGGTCGTAGCCGAATCCGTTTTCGCCACGAGGCGCGGTGAGGATCGAGCCTTCGCAGATGCCCTCGGCTTCGAGGACGTCGTCGTCGCCACGGACGAGCGCGAGCGCACAGCGGAAGCGCGCCGTGCGCTGGCGCGGCGCGACGCCTTTGAGTGCTTCGAGAAGCTTCGTGTTGTTCTCGACGTCGGTGGCCTTCTCGCCCGCGTAGCGGGCCGAGTGAAGGCCGGGCGCGCCCTGGAGCGCATCCACCTCGAGCCCCGAATCGTCGCCCACCGCGGGGACGCCGAGCTCGTTCCAGACGGCGCGCGCCTTGGCCAGCGCGTTCGCGCGGTAGTCGCGGCCCGTCTCGGGCGGCAACGTCACGCCCGCGTGCTCGCGCAGCGTCTCCACCACGCGCACGGTTCCACCGAGGAGCCGCGCCAGCTCGCGCGCCTTCCCTTCATTCATCGTTGCGAGAACGATCCGATCCAGCCCCACGGGCCCCAGCCTCACCGTCACGCCGCCTCCTGGTTCAGGTCCACGCCCCCGCGAGATCCTTGATCCCTAGCACCTGCTTCTGCTGAGCCACGAGCTTTTTGATTCCCGCCTTGCCGAGCGTCATCATCGTGTCGAGCTCCTGCTCGCTGAACGGCGCGCCTTCCGCCGTCCCCTGAAGCTCCACGAGCTGGCCCGATCCCGTCATGATCAAATTCATGTCGACTTCCGCCTTGGAGTCCTCGGCGTAACAGAGGTCCAGCATCGGCACCTGGCCGACGATGCCCACCGATATCGCGGCGACGAAGTCCTTGAGGGGCTCGCCCGGGAGCTGGACGCGCCCGCGCAGCCAGCGAAGCGCGTCCACCAGCGCGACGAAGGCGCCCGTGATCGACGCCGTGCGCGTGCCGCCGTCCGCCTCGATGACGTCGCAATCGATCAGGATCTGGCGCTCGCCGAGCGCCTCCATCCGTGTGATCGCGCGGAGCGAGCGGCCGATGAGCCGCTGGATCTCGTGCGTGCGTCCGCCCACGTGGCCGCGATTCACCTCGCGGGCGATCCGCTCGTGGGACGAGCGCGGGAGCATGCTGTACTCGGCCGTGACCCAGCCGCGCCCCGAGTTGCGGAGGAACGGTGGCACGCGCTCCTCGATGGTGGCCGCGCAGAGCACGCGCGTGCCGCCCATCTCGATGAGCGCCGAGCCCTCGGCGTTCTTGAGGTAGCCGCGATGGATCGTGAGCGGGCGAAGATCGGCGGGCTTACGGCCGTCAACGCGCTTCACGGCAGGGGCCGCGTGCTTGGCGGGATGTTTCGCAGGCACGTCATCGCCCTCCTTGGATGGGATTGCGCTCGAACCAGGGCAGATCGTCCTGCGGAATCAGCCCGACCTTGCCCATCGAGCGGCCGAGAAATCGCCGGCCGATGCGCTCGAACTGGAGCGGGATGTCGGAGACGAAGCACTCGAGCGTACCGCGACGTCCCTTGGGGCGCGCCACACGGCCCGCCGCGCGCTCCGCGTCCCGCGCCTGCCGCGCGAGCTGACGCGCCGTGGCCTCACCCGAGTCGACGAGCTTCACCCGCGCTCCGAGCACGCCCTGAATGGCGCGGCGGAACGGTGGATAGTGGGTGCAGCCGAGAATGAGCGTGTCGATGCCCCGCTTCTGAAGCGGGGCCAGGTAATCGCGCAGCACCTCGCGAGCCGCGCGCGAGTTCTCCATTCCCTCCTCGGCGAGCGGCACGAGGAGCGGGCACGCGATCGCGTCCACCCTCACCCTGGTCCCCGCGCGCCGTGCGGCGGCATGGATGGCCTGCACGTAGGCGCCGCTCGCCACCGTCGCGCGCGTGCCGATGACCCCGATGCGCCCGCTCTTCGTCTCGCGCACCGCGGCCTCGGCCCCCGGCTCG
>DATJGP010000191.1:0-17730 GCA_035494915.1 Candidatus Eiseniibacteriota bacterium
CGCCTGCTCGACCCGGTCCGGGACCGAGATGTTGACGATGTAGAGCTGCGGCACGTCGAGGCCGTACTCGTCGTCGATCTTGGCGAGCACCTTCTTCCGGAGCTCCTCCGAGAGACGCATGGTGTTCGACGAGAGGTCCGCGAGCGCGATCGGAGCCGAGGCGATGAGGTCCGTGAAGCAGGCCGTGATGATGGAACGGAGGAGCACGTCGATCTCGTCCGTCTGGAACGAGCCATCCGTCCCCACGAGCTCCTTCAGGAGCGCCTCGGGGTGCGTGGCGCGGAGCGTGTAGGAGCCGAACGCGCGCACGCGGAGCGGTCCGAGCGTGGGGTCGCGCAGGATCACCGGGTTCGGCGTGCCCCACTTGAGCTCCGTGATCTGGCGCGTGGCGACGAAGTAGACCTCGGCCTTGAAGGGGCTGTCGAAGCCGTGCTTCCAGCCGCGAATCGTGGAGAGGACCGGGAGGTTCGCGGTCACGAGCTCGTAGGTGCCGGGGCCGAACACGTCGGCGACGCGCCCCTGCTCCACGAACACGGCCGACTGCCCGGGGCGGACGACGAGCCGGGCGCCGTTCTTGATCTGGTTGTGGTAGCGAGGAAATCTCCAGACGACTGTGTTCCGCGAATCGTCGATCCACTCGACGATGTCCACCACCTCGCCGCGAAGCTTGTCCACGAATCCCATGGGCTCCCCCCTGATTCAGCCTGAGCCGCGCGTCAAACGCGGCGTGTGAGCAGGAACGTCAACAAATCTCCGATTCCGCGAAAACCCTGAGGCAGGGCGCGCTCGACGGTCCACCCGCGGGTCGTGACCTCCGTACGCGCCTTCTCCTCGGCGAGAATCCGCTCCGCCGCCGCGAGGGCGGCCACGCGCTTGGGGTCGGACGGGAGCGTCCAGGCGTGCGACTCGTCGGTCGCCGCCGGGGCGGTCCTGAGGCCGCCTTCCAGCACGAATGCCGCGATGTCCTCGAGCTCGTGCGCGTCGAGCCAGGTGCCGTGGCTGCCGCACCAGTCGACGACGACGCCGGACCTGTGCGCGAAGTTCCGGCGCTGCATTCCGGTCCCGCACTCGGGACATTTCCGGTACGCGATGCCCGACTGCCACACCGAGCGCTTCTTGCGCTCCGTGGTCGCTGGCGGCGTGCCTTCCGCGGCGGCGCGCTCGCGCACGCGGTCGATCAGCCGGTCGAGCACGTCGCCCGGGGCCCAGAGCCCGAGACAGCTGGGGCACTCGTCGACCCAGATCCCGCCCAGGTCGCGCGCCACGAGGGCCGAGTCGGGGCAGACGGGGCAGGCCAGGCTCACGACGCTCTCGCGCACGGGCTGAGGCAGGAAGTGGGTCGCGCAGGAGACGCAGAACTTCGCCCCTTCCGGATTCTGCGCGTAGCACTCCGGGCAGACAGGGCCCGACGGCGGAGGCCTCCGAACGATGGCCGCGCCGCAGTAGGCGCACGCGGTTTCCTTGTCGCCAACCAGTGCTCCGCACGCGGAGCAGCGCCTCACGGTCGCGTCCCGGGCGGCTGGGGCCTCGGCCTTGAACGTGGCGCCGCAGCGGCACGTGATCGTCGGCCCCGTCGACTGGCTGACGTCGTATTGCGCGTGGCATTGCGGACAGGCGACGAGCTTCAACGGCGCATCCCTCCGGGGTGGCGAGCGGTCCTCGGAAGGATCGGCAGAGAGGGTGTGGATCTTGACCCAGGGCCGCTTTCCGTCTCGGCTTCCAAGTGCTATAATTGCAGTCGGTTGCATGCCGACTGCGGGGGTCTCCGCATCGTTTCCGGTGCGGGCGTCGTCCAAACAGTCGGCAGGATGACCCGCGGGCCGCTATTCCCTTCGAAAATGGCTACTTAGAAGGCCCGGGATTGGAGGAGCTGGAATGACCCAGACGCAAACAGTGCGGAAGATCAAGCGGAGCCACTGGAGGAGCCTGGACCGGCTGATCCGGAAAGCGTACCTGGAGGGGTTCGACGCCGGTGTGGCGCGCGCCCACGGTGCAGGCCGGAGGGGCAGGACCATCCGCGCGGACGCGACCGTGGAAGGTCTCGTGCGCCGGATCGAGCGGCACTTCGGGCTGGATCGCTACGATTTCGAGGTGCGGGTGGTGCACCCGGGATCGGGGCGGCGGGTCCCGTCGCGGGACCACCTCGAGAAGCATCTCAGCACGGAGCAGTAACGGCGGGAGGGTGCGCGGCGGGCGTTACCCGAGCGCGCACTCGTTCTTGCCGGACTCGAGCTCCTGGGCTTCGATGTCCCAGACCTTGAGCAGGCCCAGGTTGATCGCCTTGATCTTCCGGTACTGCTCGGGGCTCGATCCCACCTTCTTCTTCACCCACGCCACGAAATCCGCCTCGGACGAGCTGATCCGAAGGGGCTCGTTGTCTTCACGCACGCGCGCGAGCGGGCGACACACCGTACGGTCCGACTCGCGCTCGGCATCGGATGCGTAATGCGCCGGCAGGACGCGAATCTCAGGGGACCAGGACTGGAGCGAGCGGGACACGCTCCTCCAGAGGATCGGAGTCCACTCGTCCATCTTCCCCCCCAGGTCGGGGCGTCCCACCGAGCGAATGAAGATCAGATCCCCCGTGAGCGCCGCGTTGTCGGCGATGCGATAGCAGACGCTTCCCTCGGTGTGCCCGGGCGTGTGCTCGACCACGATCTCGCGGCCGCCCACCTTCAACGTCTGGCCGTCCTCGATCGCGGTGAACGTGATCGTCGCGGGCGAGCCGTCGTAGGGAAGAATGGCGTCCTTGGGATGGAGGTAGTACGGGATGTTCACGCGTTTCGCGATCAGCGGGCCGCCGCTGATGTAGTCGGCGTGCGCGTGCGTGTCGGCCACCGCCACCACCTTGACCCCGAGGTCGCGCGCGACGTCGAAGAAGGCCTGCGGTTTCCGTGGGGGATCCACGATCATCGCCTCGCCGTTCGCTACGAGGAGATAGCCGAGGGCCCCTTTCGAGATCCGGTCGAACTGGATCAGGTGATCGAATCCGGGAGGCGGCGTGAGGTTGCGCGGCACGAGGGCGTCGCCCCACGCGGCCATGCCGCCGACCATCGAGCGGGCCTCGTAGCCGAGGCCCGTCAGGTAGAGCGCGAGCTCCTTGCTCGAGTTTCCGTGTCCGCACACCACCGCCAGCGGCATGTCGGGATCGAGCGTGGAGCGGATGCCCTCGCCCAACGACATCACTTCCGACCCGCGCATGTTGAGGAACTGCTCGGGCGTGCCCAGCTCGATCCGTCCCCCCGCGAGCGCCTGGGGCGCCCGGATGTCGAGGATCCGGATCCGTCCCCCGGACTCGATGGTCCGGACGAGCTCTTCGGGGCTGATCTCGGGAATCTCACGATGCTGGAACATGGCGGAATTGTGGTCAGACGGCGGGGCTTCGTCAACCTCGTTTGACGCGGCACGGAACCCCGTGCAAGATACGCCGATGCCCGCCACGCGAACGCAAGCAGCCCCTCACACCACCGCGCCGAGCGGTGCGACCGCGATTCTCCCGGGCCTCGCCCTGGCCGTGCTGGTCGCGCTCGCGGCCCGGCTCGTCCATCAGTCGCTCCCGAAGAGCGTGGGCACGGTCCTCGGCGAGGTCCTCTTCGCCGTCGTGATCGGACTCATCTTCGGGAACGCGATCAAGATGCCGGACGCGATGCGGCCGGGGCTCAAGTTCGGGTTCCACGCCGTGCTCCGGACCGCGATCGTTCTCCTCGGCGCCACGTTCTCGTTTCGCCAGGTGCTCCAGATCGGCGGCAAGGCCGTGCTCATCGTCGTCGTGCTCATGATCCTCGCACTCGTCGCGGCGCACCTGCTCGGCCGCGCCGCCGGGATTCCGGGGCGGCTCGCGACCTTGATCGGCGTCGGCACCGCCGTCTGCGGCAACTCCGCGATCGCGGCGACCGCGCCCGTGATTCGCGCGCGCGACGACGAGGTTTCGTTCGCGATCGCGACGAACACGGTGTTCGGCACGCTCGCGGTGCTTCTCTATCCGATCATCGGCAAGCTCGCGCACATGGGGGACGCGGCCTACGGCACGTGGGCCGGCACCGCGGTGAACGACACGTCCCAGGTGGTCGCGGCGGGCTTCGCGTACGGAGACCTGGCGGGGCGCGTCGCGACCGCGGTCAAGCTCACGCGGAACGCGCTCATGGGAGGCGTGATCCTCGCGATCGGGATCGCCTACGCGCGGTCCGGCGCGGAGGTCGCCGCGGGAAGCGGCGCGTGGGGGCGCATCAAGCAGTCGTTCCCGATCTTCGTCGTCGGATTCCTCGTCATGGCGCTCCTCAACACGCTCGGGTTCTTCGTGTGGCTCTCGGCGCACGTCCACCTCGACGTGCCGAAGGTCCTGCTCGAGACCTCGCGCGCGCTCATCCTGGTCGCGCTCGCGGCGGTGGGACTCTCGACCCGCCTCGCGTCCATGCGCGAGACCGGACTCAAGCCGTTCCTGATCGGGCTCGCCGTCGCCGCGCTCACGTCGGGGGCGAGCCTCCTCCTCATCCGGATCCTCGGCCCCGCATCGCTATGACCGAGCTTCCGCCGGGGTATCTCCTCCGGCGCCCTCGGGACGAGGACGCCCAGGCGCTGGTCGATCTCATGGTCGCCATCGACGTCGAGGAGCAGGGCGCGCCCGACACGGAGATCGAGGATCTGAAGGCCGACTGGGCCCAGCCGCGCTTCGACAAGGGGCGGGATGCCTGGACCATCACGGCCCCGGACCGCTCGTTCGCGGGCTACGGCTGGGTCTGGGATCGCGTGCCGCACGTGGATCTCCAGGCCGACCTCCACGTGCACCCGAAGCAGCGCGGGATCGGGCTCGAGCAAGTGCTGCTCGATCGCATCGAGGAGCGCGGCCGGGAGCACCTGCCCGACGCGCCCGCCGGGGAGACGGTCACCGTGGCGGTCTTCGCCATGGCCGGAACCCCTCTGGCTGAGATCCTCGAGCGCCGCGACTACGAGCGGACGCGCACGTTCTATCGCATGACCATCGATCTCGCAGGCGGATATCCGGAGCCGGGCGTGCCGGCGGGGATCGAGATCCGGCCATTTCGATCCGGCGTGGACGATCGCGAGGTGCACGCGACGATCGAAGACACGTTCGCGCACCACTTCCGCTTCCACGCGGAGTCGCACGAAGACTGGGTCACGCGACGCATGGGACATCCCAGCTTCGATCCATCCCTCTGGCTCGTGGCGTGGGACGGCGACACGATGGTGGGGGCCATCCTTCCCTATCAGTTCGGCGACCTGAGCTGGGTGCGCGAGCTGGGCGTGCGCGATGCGTATCGCGGCCGCGGCATCGGGAAGGCGCTTCTCGTCGCCTCGTTCCGGATGTTCGAAGAGCGCGGGAGCAAGCGCGTCAGTCTCGGCGTCGATGCGGGCAACACGACCGGCGCCACCGCGCTCTACGAGAAGAGCGGCATGAAGGTGGAGCAGCGCCACGAGCTCTTCCAGCGCCCCGTCTCCCCCGCGGTCGAAAAAGAATCGGGCTCGCGCCCCGCGGCCAAGCAGTTGGAGCGTAAAGAGTAAGGTCTGGCCCCGGGCCATCGACTTCACCCGGAGCCGTTTCTTCCTCGAACTTGATTTCCCGGTTGACGCCACCGTGGGGCATCCTTAATTTCCCGACGCGGTTTTTGGCCCGCGGTCGGGCCGGGCACCCACAGCCTTTGAGGAGTCGGAACCATGATCTGGGAGAAGCTGTCGTACGAGCATGGAGTGCCGGGATCGTCGCGCCGCGACCTGAGCTTCTACGGCGAGAAGGATCCATACGGTCAGGATGGTGACGAGGAGGAAGAGGAGTACGACGACGAAGAAGAAGAGGACGACGAGTTCGGCGACGACGAAGACGATGATGATGATGAGGACGAAGACTTCGACGACGACGACGAGTACGAGGAAGAGGAAGAAGGCGGGGAGGAAGAGGGCTACTAGACCCCTCCGAGCCTGATTCCGCGAGGAAGCGCGTCGCAAGGCGCGCTTCCTCCCTTTCCCCCCCGACGAGGACCACCCGTTGCCCAAAGTCGAACGCCCACGCCTGGCTTCACCGGAGCCACTCCTCTTCCTGGGGGTGACGTCCGAGGAGGGATCGCTCGCGCGCGCCCGGGTCGTGATCGTCCCGGCCGCGTTCGATCAGACGACGAGCTATCTCCCCGGGACGCGCTTCGGTCCCAAGGCCATCCTCGAAGCGTCGCGCCAGGTCGAGTTCTACGACGAGGAGCTGGACCGGGAGCCGTTCGAGATCGGGGTCGCGACCCTCGCGGAGATCGAGGTCGAGCCGGCGGACATCGAGTCGGGAATGCGGCGTCTCGAGCAGGTGACGGATGAAATCGCGGCCCAGGGGAAGATCCCCTTCACCCTGGGAGGCGAGCACTCGCTGACGCTCGCGCCCGTGGCCGCGCTTCGACGGCGGTATCCCGGCCTCTCCGTGCTCCAGCTCGACGCGCACCTCGACCTACGTGACTCGTACCAGGGCACGAAGCTGAGCCACGCGTCGGTCATGCGGCGCATCCGGGATCTCGGCGTGCCCACCGTGGCCGTGGGCATCCGCGCCGTGTCGCGCGAGGAGGCCGACTACGTCCACGCTGAGAAGGTGCCGGTGCACCTGGGGCGCGAGATCCGCGCGCGCGGCCTCGACGTCGATGCCGTGCTCGCGGATCTGGGAAACCCGGTCTACGTGACGGTGGATCTCGACGCGTTCGATCCTTCCTGCGTTCCGGGCGTGGGCACGCCGGAGCCGGGCGGCCTCACGTGGGACGAGGGACTGCGCCTGCTCCGCGCCGTGTGCGAGCGCCGCCAGGTCGTGGGCTGCGACGTCGTGGAGCTCTGTCCCATTCCGGGGCAGCCGGGCTCGGACTTCTTCGCCGCCAAGCTGGTGAACAAGATGATCGGCTACCTGGGACTTTCCCCGGATCTGAAGCCGCGAACCTCGCGCCGCGGCTCCTGATGGCGCGCATCGTCCTGGCCAAGAACCAGGATCGGCGCCTCCGGTCCGGGCACCTCTGGGTCTTCAGCAACGAGATCGAATCCATCGAGGGCTCGCCCGAGCCGGGCGGGGAAGTGGTCGTCGAGGACTCCCGCGGCGGCACGGTCGGCACCGGGCTCTACAACCCCCATTCGCTGATCGCGGTCCGCCTCTTCGCGAGGCGCGCCCGCGCGATCGACGACGCGCTTCTCCGGGAGCGGCTGGAGCAGGCGAAAGCGCTCCGCGAGCGCATCCTTCCGGTCGAGTCCACCTACCGTCTGGTCTACAGCGAGGGCGATTTCATCCCAGGCCTCATCGTGGATCGCTATGGCGATTATCTTGGCGTGCAGAGCCTCACGATGGGCGTGGAGCGCCGTCTGGACGCGATCCTCGACCTCCTCATGGACGTGATGAAGCCGGAGGGGATCTGCTGCCGGCGCGACGCGCCCGCCCGCGCCCTCGAAGGGCTCCCCATGCTCGAGCCGCTCGAGCGCGGAACGGTGCCCTACCGGATCGACGCCCCCTACGAGGGCTACGTGATCGAGGTGGATCTCCGGGGTGGGCAAAAGACGGGCGAGTTCCTCGACATGCGCGACAACCGGAAGCGCGTGGCCCAGGAGGCGCGCGGCCGGAGCGTGCTCGACCTCTACTGCTACACGGGGCTCTTCTCGCTCCACTGCGCCACCGCGGGAGCGATCGAGGTCACGGGGGTGGATCGCTCCGGTCCCGCGATCGAGCGGGCGCGTCGCAATCTGGCGCGGAACGCGCCCGGGAAGTCCGTCTCGTTCGTCGAGGAGGAGACAGAGTCGGCGCTCACGCGCTTCACGGGGGAGGGGACGCGATTTGATATGATCGTCCTCGATCCGCCCTCGCTCGTGAAGAGCCGGAAGGCCTTCAGAGAAGGGGCGGCCAAGTACGAGAAGCTGAACGCGACCGCCATGAGGCTCCTCCCGCCGGGAGGGATCCTCGCGACGGCATCCTGCTCGCACCACGTGGACGCGCCCGCCTTCCTCGACATCCTTCGCTCCGCCGCCAAGCGGGCCGGAGCGGCGTTTCGAGTGATCGACGTGCGCGGACAGAGCCGGGATCATCCCGAGCTCCTCGCGGCGCGCGAGACGTCCTACCTGACGCTGGCGCTCCTGGAGCGCATTCACTGAGTTCGCGAGGAGATGCGCGATGAACCAAGAAGCGACGCCCGGGGGCTCCCCGGCCGATGAAGCGCCGAAGGGCCTCAGCCGGAAGGAGATGTTCCTCGGGCTGATCCACTCGTTCCAGGCCGCGGCCATGCAGCAGATGGGGAAGATGCCGAGCCCGTTCAGCAAGGAGATCGAGCGTGATCTGCCGCAGGCGCGGCTCTCGATCGACATGCTCGAGATGCTGGAGGAGCGGACGTCGGGGAATCTGACCGGCGAGGAGGCGCGCTTCCTCAAGCACGTGCTCACGGAGCTGCGCCTCAATTACGTGGCCGAGGTCGAGGAGGACAAGAAGACCGCCGCGAAGGCGGCGGAGTCCTCGTCCTAGTCCTTCCGCTCCTCCCGCTTCGCTTCCTCCCACAGCCGGTCCATCTCATCGAGCGTCGCGCGCTCGGGGGACGTGCCCTCGCGATTCAGCCCCTCGACCATGCGATCGAAGCGCCTCCGGAATTTTTCGATGGCGGCCCGGAGGTGCGCTTCGGGATCCGTCTTCACGAAGCGCGCGAGATTCACCACCGCGAAGAGGAGGTCGCCGATCTCCTCCGCCACGTGCGCCGCGTCTTGCTTCGCGAGCGCGGATTCCGTCTCATCGACTTCCTCCCGGATCTTCGCCAGCACTCCCGCGACGTCGGGCCAGTCGAAGCCCACCGACGCCGCCTTCTCCTGCACGCGATAGGCGCGAAGGAGCGCCGGCAGCCCCGCGGGGCTCTTCCCGAGGATCGACGCGTGCCCCGCTTCGCGCTGCTTCCCCGCCTCCCACTGGCGGAGCACGCCCTGCGCGTCGAGGTCCTTCCGCTCGCCGAACACGTGCGGGTGGCGCGCGATCATCTTCGCGACGTTGGCGCGCGCGATGGAGGAGGGCGATGGGCCATGCTCCCGCTCCAGCCGCACGGCGAGGAAGGTCACGAGAAAGAGGAGGTCGCCGATCTCCTCGGCCGCCGATCGCGCATCCTCCGCCGCGATGGCGTCCGCGATCTCGTGCGCTTCCTCGACGACGTAGGGAGAGAGGGTGCGCGTCGTCTGCTCCCGGTCCCAGGGGCAGCCGTCGGGACCCGAGAGGTGCCGGACGAGGTCGAGGAGGGCCGCGGCGGAGGCCGCGAACTCGTTCCGGTCCGGCGCCGGGGGAGACGTCGCGGGCGAATCGTTGTCGTGGCTCGGCATCGGGCGAGTGTAGGGTCCGCTCGAGGGGAAGTCCAATCGACCCGCGCTTGCGTTCTCCAATCGCCGTATGATAGTCAGGGAGCGGCCGCTTCGGCCGATACGACATGGAATTCCCTACCTGGGTAGAGGTTGATCTCGATCGGTTCCGCCGGAACCTCGGCGCCATCCGCTCGGCCATTGGCGAGAGGAGACGAATCCTCCTCGTCGTGAAAGCCGACGCGTACGGCCACGGCGCTGTCGAGATCGCGCAACACGCCGTCCGCTCCGGCGTGAACATGCTCGGCGTCGCGACCCTCCACGAAGGCATCGAGCTCCGCTCAGCCGGAGTCGACGCGCCGATCGTGATCCTGAGCCCCACCCTCCTGGGCGAGGTGGACGAGATCCTGGAGCACCGCCTCACGCCCTCGGTCACGAGCGTGGAGTTCGCCGAGCGCCTCTCCGCTCGGTGCGAGGCGCAGCAGCTCCGGGCCCGCTTCCACGTGGAGGTGGACACCGGCATGGGGCGCACCGGCGTGTCGGACAGCGAGGCGGTAGAGTTCATCACGCGCGTGACCCAGCTTCCGAATCTCAAGCTCGAGGGCGTCTACACCCACTTCCCGGATGCCGACAGCGGCGACTCCGGAGGCACGGAGGAGCAGGTGCGGAAGTTCGGGACCATCCTGCACTCCCTCGCGCTCCGGAACATCGACATGGGCGTGCGCCATGCGGCCAACAGCGCGGGACTCCTGAGCGTGCCGGATTCCTTCCTCGACATGGTGCGCCCCGGAATCCTGGCCTACGGCTTCTACCCCACCCGCGAGGTGCCCCGGTCGGTCGAGGTCGAGGGGATCCTGTCGTTCAAGACTCGCGTCGTGCAGCTTCGCGATCTCCCGCCCGGACGCAACGTGAGCTACGGGAGGACCTACACGACGAAGCGCTGGACCCGGATCGGCGTGCTGCCGGTCGGGTACGGGCACGGCTATCCCTGGCAGCTCTCGAACCGCGGACAGGTCTTGATCCGCGGGCAGCGCGCGCCCATCGTGGGGCGTGTCACGATGGATCTCACGATGGTGGACACGACCGACATCGAAGGCGTGACCCTGGGCGACGAGGTCGTGCTCTGGGGCGAGCAGCAAGGGGCTCGTCTCGGGCTCGACGAGGTGGCGGAGTGGGCGCAGACGATTCCGTACGATCTCCTCTGCAGCATGGGGAAGCGCGTCGTGCGCGTGTACGTCGAGGAGGGGCGCGCCCCCAAGGTGCTGACGTTGATCGGCGAGCGGCAAGAAGTCGACGTGGCGGAAACCGGCTCGGCGGCCGGACGGAAGCGCCGGCGCAAGGTCCAGTACAAGACCCGCGCCGGAACGGGACGGTAAAACGGGCCAGGGAGGGACGATCGGCGTATGAGCGATGAATTCCGCGTTGGAGAGTGGGTGCGGCATCCCGAGTTCGGGGACGGACTCGTGCTCGAGGCGCGCGGGAGCGGGGACGCGCACTCGGTGCTGGTTTCGTTCCCCGACAACTCGAAGCGGCGGTTGATGGTGAAGTTCGCACGGCTGAGCAAGGTGGAGCCGCCCGAAGGGCATCACGCGAAGGTCGCCGAGCCCGAAGGCAAGACGCGAACGCGGCGGAAGACGAGCAAAGGTTCGTGAGCGGTCGCGATCCGTCCGGCGCGGCCGACGCGGAGCGCCTCCTCGCCGCGGCCCGCGCCTCGATGGGACACGCGATCGCGCCCTATTCCGGCCTCACGGTCGGCGCCGCGCTCGAGGATGCGTCGGGCGCGATCCATCCGGGCGTGAACGTCGAGTCGGTCACCTACAGCCTCACCCTCTGCGCCGAGCGAAACGCCGTCTTCGGCGCCGTCGCGCGTGGAGCCCGCGACTTTCGAAGACTCGCGCTCGTCTCGAACGCGACGACTCCCATCCTTCCCTGCGGCGCGTGCCGCCAGATCCTCTACGAGCGCGCACCCGATCTGATCGTGATCGTACCGAAGGGGGGCGGTCACGAGGAGATTCCGATCGCCGCGCTCCTGCCGCGTCCCTTCCGCGACTTCGAGCCCTCGCGCTGATCCTCGCCGCGTGAAGTCCGCCGGCCGCAGCGCTCCCTCGCCGACCGCCCCATGAAGGAGTTGATCCGGAGGAAGCGGGACGGCGAGGCGCTCAGGCAGGAGGAGATCGAGCGCTGGATCCACGGCGTGGTGGACGGCTCGGTGCCCGACTATCAGAGCTCCGCTCTTCTCATGGCGATCACGCTTCGCGGGATGACACGCGCGGAGACGATCGCGCTCACCGAGGCCATGCTCCGGTCGGGCCGCGTGCTCGATTGGTCGCGCATCGGGCGTCCCACGGTGGACAAGCACTCGACCGGAGGGGTGGGGGACAAGGTCTCTCTCGCGCTCGCTCCCTGGGTGGCCGCGTGCGGCGCGGTCGTGCCCATGATCGCGGGGCGCGGTCTGGGGCACACCGGCGGCACTCTGGACAAGCTCGAGTCGATCCCGGGCTTCCGCGTGAAGCTCTCGATCGACGAATTCACCGCGCAGGTCGAGCGGATCGGCGTGGTCATCGCGGGGCAGACCGCGGAGCTCGACCCGGCGGATCAGGAGCTCTACGCCCTGCGTGACGTGACCGCGACGGTCGAATCCATTCCGTTGATCGTGGCGAGCATCCTGAGCAAGAAGTTCGCATCCGGGACCGAGGCGGTCGTGTTCGACGTGAAGCGGGGCGGCGGCGCGTTCATGCGCACCGAGGAGGAGGCTCGCGCGCTCGCGCGGGAGCTGGTCGACGTCTCGCACGAGCTCTCGCGCCGCGGATACGCCGTGATCACCTCGATGGAGCAGCCGCTGGGACGCGCGATCGGGAACGCCAACGAGACCGCCGAGGCATTCGCGCTCCTCCGGGGCCAGGCCCCGCCGGACCTCATGGAGGTCACGCGGGAGCTGGCCGTGCGGATGCTCCTCGTCGCGAAGATCGCCCGGGAGCGGTTCGAGGCCGAGGCGCGGCTCGACCGCGTGCTCGAATCGGGCGAGGCGGTGCGGCGGGCCGAGGCGTGGATCCAGGCACAGGGCGGCGATCCACGCTCGCTGCACGATCCCTCCATCCTTCCTCACGCCGACGTGGAGACCCCGGTCCTCGCTCCGCGCTCGGGCCACGTCACGTCGATCGACGCGCGCGCGCTCGGCACGCTTCTCGTCGCCATGCGGGGCGGACGGGCGCGGAAGGAGGATCCGGTGGACCCCGCCGTCGGCATCCGGCTTCTCGCGAAGCGCGGCGATGCCGTGCGGGAGGGGGAGGCGATGGCCATCGTCGAGGCCCATCGCTCCGCCCCCGAGTGGGCCGATTCGGCGCAGCGAGCGTTCACGATCGGCGACGCCGCTCCCGCGAGAGAGCCCGTGATCCTGGAGGAAGTGCGGTGAGGAAGCGGGCGGGGCCCGGCAGCGCGCGTTCGGCGCGCGGCGCGGGCGGCGCGCGTGCGGGAAGAGGGGGCGCGGCGATCCGCATCGCCCCGGCAACGGCGGATCGCTGGGACGACCTGGAGCAGCTCTTTGGTCCCCGCGGCGCGTGCGCAGGGTGCTGGTGCATGTGGTGGCGGCTCCGCCGCGCGGAGTGGGGAAAGGGCAAAGGGGACGGCAACCGCCGCGCGCTCCGTGCGCTCGTCGAGAGCGGCGAGCCGACCGGACTCGTGGCGTACTCGGGCCGGGATCCAATCGGCTGGATCGCCGTGGCGCCGCGCGGGGCGTATCCGGGGCTCGAGCGCTCGCGCACGCTGAAGCCGGTGGACGAGCGCCCGGTGTGGTCGGTGACCTGCTTCTTCACCGCGCGCGAGCACCGGCGCCGTGGAGTCACCGTGAAGCTGCTCGAGGCCGCGGCCCGATACGCGCGCGCGAACGGCGCCGACTGCCTGGAGGGCTATCCGGTCGAGCCGCGCAAGGATTCGGTTCCCGACGTGTTCGTCTTCACGGGTCTGGCGCAGGCGTTCCGGAAAGCGGGATTCGTGGAGGTGGCGCGGCGCTCCGAGACGCGGCCGATCATGCGCCGCGAGCTCGGCTCTGAGAAGCGCACGACGCGCGGCCGGAAGACCGCTAGAGCCTGAGGCGCTCCTCGGGCGGAGCTTCGCTGTCGGTCTTCTGCAGGTCGAGATTCTCGGGGTTCGGCGTCTGGCCGGTGTGCACGTCACAGTAGCTCGTCGGCTGCAGCCCCTCGTGGAAGAGCTCGTACTCCGTCTCCGGGCATGACGGATTCGCGAGCAGCCCCGTCTGCGTGCAGATGAGCACGCTCACGACGCCACTCGGCACCGGGAATTCCTGGGGCGCCTTCCCCTTCGTCGCCGCGGCGATCACATCCACCCAGATCGGGAGCGCGGCGGCCGCGCCGGTCATGCCGGGGCCGATCTTCTGCTTCTGATCGAAGCCCACCCACACGCCCGTGACGAGGCTCGGCGTGAAGCCCACGAACCAGGCGTCGGAGTAATCGTCGGTGGTGCCCGTCTTGCCCGCCGCAGGCACGTTGAGGCCGAGCGTGTGCGCCATCGCCGCCGTCCCGTTCTCGATGACGCTCGAGAGCATGCTCGTCATCGTGAGCGCGGTCTCGGGGCTCAGGACTTCCTCCGCGGTCAGGCGCGTCTGCTCCAGCACCTTGCCGTTCTTGTCCTCGATCTTGAGCACGTAGCTCGGCGGGACGCGGATCCCCTGATTGGCGAACACGCCGTAGGACGACGTCAGCTCGAGCAGGTTCACTTCCGACGTTCCGAGCGCGAGCGAGAGATCGTTCCCGAGGCGGCTCCGGATGCCCATCCGGCGCGCGTACGACGTCACGACGCCCGTCCCGAGCTTCTGGAGGAGCTTGGCCGCCGGCACGTTGACCGAATGCGCGAGCGCGGCGCGGAGCGTGACGGGGCCGCGGAACTTGTGGTCGTAGTTCTGCGGCGACCAGTCCATGCCGTTGCCCGCCTTGAACGAGACCGGTGTGTCGAGGATCACATCCGTCGGCGAGAACCCGTTGTCGATCGCGGCGGCGTAGATGAACGGCTTGAACGCGGAGCCCGGCTGGCGGCTCGCCTGCACGGCGCGGTTGAAGTTCGACTCGTTGAAGTCGCGGCCGCCGACGAGCGCGCGGATCTGCCCGTTCGTGGGGTCGAGGGATACGATGGCGCCCTGGAGGTAGTCGGTCTTCCCCTTGCGCTGATCCTCGGGCGTCTTCACCTTCGCGGCCGCCGCGGCGAGCGCCGCACGGGTGCGCTTGTACTGGTTCCGGGCCTCGAGCGCGGTCAGGCGCTTCTCGAGCGCCTCCTCGGCCGCCATCTGGAGGTCGATGTCGAGCGTCGTGTAGATCTTGAGCCCGCCTTCGTAGAGCTGGTTCGATCCGTAGCGCTGCTCCACGTACTGCCGGACCATCTCCATGAAGTAGGGGGCCGCCTTCGTGTCGATGCGCGTCTTGGTGACGCCGAGCGGGGCCTCGCTCGCCGCCTCGTACTGCGAGCGGGTGAGCCGCTTGTTGTCGAGCATCGCGGCGAGGACCAGATTCCGCCGCCTGAGCGCGCGGTCCGGCTCGCGGCGCGGCGAATAGTCGCGCGGATTCCGCGGGAGCCCCGCGAGGAGCGCGCACTCGGGCAGCGTGAGCTGCTGCACCTGCTTCCCGAAGAAGACCTTCGCCGCCGCGTCCAGACCGTAGGCCCCTTCGCCGAAGTAGATCTGGTTGAAGTACATCTCGAGGATTTCGTCCTTCGTGTACGTCTGCTCGATCCGGATGGCGAGGATGGCTTCCTTGATCTTTCGCGTGACCGTCTTCTCGTGCGTGAGGAAGAGATTCCGGGCGAGCTGCTGCGTGATCGTGCTCGCCCCTTCCGCGGCGCGGCGCTGGACGATGTCGCTCACGAGCGCGCCCATCACGCGCACCGGATCGATGCCCCAATGCGTGTAGAAGCGGCGGTCCTCGATGGAGATGATGGCGTCGACCATGGGGCGCGGGATCTGCCGGAGGGGCACGATGGAGCGGTTCTCCTTGTAGAACTCGTGCACCAGCTTCCCGTTGATGTCGTAGACGAGCGTCTTGACCGGGGGAGCGATGGTCTGGAGGCTGGTGGGGCTGGGAAGGTCCTGCTTCATCCAGTTCGCGACGCCGATGCCGACTCCGACGACGCCGAAGAGGACGATGATGAGGAGCGCGATGCTGATCTGACCGAAACGCTTCCAGCCGCTCACGTTGTTTCCTCGTGGTGCGAGTGACGGACCCCGACGGCTACGCTAGGTGCCGTACAGGAAGGGGTCAAGCGCCTTTTCCCCCGCGCAAGCCAGACAGGGGTGATACAGTTCCGCGACCATGACGGTTTCACCGCACAAGGCCGAGATCGAACGCCAGCTCGGCATCATTCGCACCCGCGCGGAGGAGCTGATCCCCGAGGCCGAGTGGCTGACGAAGCTCGAGCGCTCGATCGCGACCAAGACTCCGCTCCGCGTGAAGCAGGGCTTCGATCCCACCGCGCCCGACATTCATCTGGGGCACACGCTCGGACTGAGGAAGCTCAGGCAGTTTCAAGAGCTCGGCCACCAGGTGGTGCTGATCGTCGGAAGCTACACCGCTCTCGTCGGCGATCCGAGCGGCCGCTCCGCGACCCGCCCGCCGCTCACCGAAGACCAGGTCATGGCCAACGCCAAGACCTACATGGAGCAGTTCTTCAAGGTCGTCGACAAGGACCGCACCGAAGTTCACTGGAATGGCGACTGGTTCAAGAAGATGTCCTTCGTCGACATCCTCAAGCTCGCGTCCCAGGTCACCGTCGCCCGCATCCTCGAGCGTGACGACTTCGAGAAGCGCTACAAGGCCGGCGAGCCGATCGCCGTGCACGAGCTTCTCTACCCGTTGATGCAGGCGTACGACTCCGTCGTGGTCCGCGCGGATGTCGAGATCGGCGCCACCGAGCAAAAGTTCAACCTCCTCACCGGCCGCGACATCCAGACCGCCTACGGCATGGAGCCCCAGGTCATCCTCACGACGCCCGTCCTCGAAGGACTCGATGGCGTGCGCCGCATGAGCAAGAGCTTGGGCAATTACATTGGCGTGACCGAGCCACCGAGCGAGATCTACGGCAAGGTCATGAGCCTGCCCGATCGCATGATCGAGCGTTTCTTCCGCCTCGCGACCGATGCGGACAAGGCGGAATGCGACGATGTAGCCCGGGCCCTCGCGGATCCGGGCACCAATCCCATGTCCTTGAAGAAGCAACTGGCGCATCGAATTGTGCGGATGTACCACGGCCCCGACGCCGCGGAATCGGCGCAACTCCAGTTCGAGAAGCAGTTTTCGCGCCGCGAGCTGCCGAGCGAAATGCCCGTTGTCAGGGTCGAATCGGGCGCGTTCCGAGCCCGCGATCTCCTCATGCGGGCCTTTCCTGGGGAATACACCGGGAGCAAGGCGGGGGCGCTCTTCAAGCAGGGGGCGGTCTACCTGGATGGTGAGCGCATCACGGACACCGGTCTCGAGATTCGGCTGGGGGATGGGGGACGCCAGGAGGCGGTCTTCAAGGTTGGGCGAAAGTACGCGAAGATAGTCGTGGGGGCGTAAATTGTTGAAAGAACGAGATTTGATCGACATATCCACCGCCCAGCCCCTAAATGCGACTTCGATGAATCTAACTCGTTGCGAAATCGTCAAATTTCCCAGGTTCGGGGGTTGACAGAACCCCTGAGCGCGACTATCGTATTCTCTTGCGGCCGGCGAAAACGCAGTAGCCCTCAGTAGCTTCGCAGGCCCCGCAGGCCAGCCCGCAGCAACCGGGGAACAGGCCACCTAGTCGAAGCAACTTTTTGCATTGACAAGGCAGCAGCACCCGCGTAGTTTCCGCGGTCTGGCCTGAAACGGCCAAACACGCGCAAGTCGCGCGTCCCGTTCTTTGACAAACGAATAGCGCACGCTGTGTTGTGGAGCCCTAGAGGATCCCTCCGGGCACCCGACCCTCGGGTCGTCGTGTCTGGATGATCAATGCAAGTACGTCAGCTCCTGCATCTAGGACACTGATTAATAGTGTTTAAAAGATAGCGGAGAGTTTGATCCTGGCTCAGAACGAACGTTGGCGGCGTGGATTAGGCATGCAAGTCGAACGCGAAAGGGTAGCAATACCCGAGTAAAGTGGCGAACGGGTGAGTAACGCGTAGGAAACCTGCCTTCGAGATGGGGATAACACTCCTAACGGGGTGCTAATACCGAATGACACTGCGAAGTCGCATGGCTTTGCAGTCAAAGGTGGCCTCTATTTATAAGCTACCACTCGGAGATGGTCCTGCGTCCCATTAGCTAGTTGGTGAGGTAACGGCTCACCAAGGCGACGATGGGTAGCCGATCTGAGAGGATGACCGGCCACACTGGGACTGAGATACGGCCCAGACTCCTACGGGAGGCAGCAGTCGAGAGGCTTCGGCAATGGGGGAAACCCTGACCGAGCGACGCCGCGTGGAGG
>DATJGP010000192.1:0-28013 GCA_035494915.1 Candidatus Eiseniibacteriota bacterium
GCCTGCGGGCCGCCGAGGAGCTTGTCGCCGCTCGCGCACGCGAGGGGGACGCCGTCCCGGAGCGAATCCCTGAGGAGCGGCTCCTCGGGGAGGCCGAAGGAACGCAGGTCGATCATCGCGCCGCTCCCGACGTCCTCGAGGAGCGGCACCTTCTTCTTCCGCGCGAGCGACACGAGGTCCTCCCGCTCGACGCGCTCCGCGAAGCCCACCACGGCGAAGTTGCTGGGATGGACGCGGAGCACGACGCCGGTCTTCGGGCCGATCGCGCGCTCGTAGTCCTTGAGGTGGGTCTTGTTCGTGGTCCCCACCTCGCGCAGCGTGGCCCCCGCGCGCTCCAGGATCTCCGGAATGCGGAACGAGCCCCCGATCTCCACCAGCTCGCCGCGCGAGACGACGGCCTCGCGCCCGGCCGCGAGGGTGTTGAGCGCGAGGAGCATCGCCGCGGCGTTGTTGTTGACCGCGATCGCGGCCGGAGCGCCGAGGAGCTCGCGCAGGAGCGGCTCCACGTGCGCGCCGCGCGAGCCGCGCGACCCGGTGGCGAGGTCGAGCTCCAGGTTCGAATAACCGCGCGCCGCCATCTCGACCGCCTCGACGGCGGCTTCCGGCAGCGGGGCTCGGCCGAGGTTGGTGTGGAGGATGATCCCCGTCGCGTTGATGACGGGACGGAGATTCGAGCGAAGCGAGGCCTCGGCCAGAGCGCGCGCCTTGCTTGCGAGCTCGTCCGGGGACGATGCGGGCGCGCCGCCGCGGAGCGATTCCCGCTGGCGGGCGAGGGTGTCGCGCACGGCCTGCACGACGACGGGACGGGGAGCGCCGAGCCCGGCCAGGTCGGGATGCTGGAGCAGCGACTCCACGGACGGGATCGAGCGGAGCCGGCTCACGCCGCGCCGCCGAGATAGGCCGCCTGCACCTCGGGATTCTTGAGGAGCGCGTCCGCGCGATCGGCGAGGCACACGACCCCCGTCTCGAGCACGTAGCCCCGATCCGCCACCGAGAGCGCCATGCGCGCGTTCTGCTCCACGAGGACGATGGTCATTCCCTGCTCCCGGATCTCGCGGATGACCCGGAAGATCTCGCGCACGAGGATCGGCGCCAGGCCGAGCGACGGCTCGTCCATCAACAGGAGCTTGGGGCGCGACATGAGGGCGCGGCCGATCGCGAGCATCTGCTGCTCGCCGCCGCTCAAGGTGCCCGATGCCTGGCGCCGCCGCTCCTCGAGCCGCGGGAAGATCGCGTAGACCTTCTTCCGATCCTGGATGATTCCCGCGCGGTCCTTCCTCAGATAGGCGCCCAGCTCGAGATTGTCCTCGACACTCAGATTGGCGAACACGATCCGCCCCTCGGGCACGTGAGAGACGCCGAGCTTCACGATGTCGTGCGCGGGACAGCCCGCGAGGGATTTCCCTTCGAAGCGGATGGTCCCCTGGCTCGGGCGGAGGAGCCCCGAGATCGCGCGGAGCGTCGTGCTCTTCCCCGCCCCGTTTGCCCCCACGAGCGTCACGATCTGCCCCGGCTCCACCGTGATCGTGACGCCTTTCAGGGCGTGGATCGCGCCGTAGTGGACGTGAACGTTCTCGAGGTCGAGCAGGCTCAAACCGCGTCTCCCAGATAGGCTTCGATCACCTTGGGGTTGCTCCGGATGGCCGCCGGCGCCCCTTCGGCGATACATACCCCGTAGTCGAGCACCGTGATCCGCTCGCAGATGCCCATGACCACCTTCATGTCGTGCTCGATGAGGAGAACCGTCAGCTTGTAGCGATCCCGCACGTCGTGGATGAGCCGCATCAGGGCCTGGGTTTCCTGCGGATTGAGCCCGGCCGCCGGCTCGTCGAGGAGGAGGAGCCGCGGCTCCGCCGCGAGCGCCCGCGCGATCTCGAGCCGCCGCTGCTCGCCGTACGGCAGCCCGCCCGCCAGCGTATCGCGGTAGCCGTCGAGCCCGAACGAGCGAAGGAGCCCTTCCGAGCGCGCGAGGATGTCGGCCTCCTCGGCCGCGGACCGGCTGGTCGCGAGGATGCTGTCGAGGAGACCCGCGCCGGCGTGCGTGTGGCACGCGATCCGCACGTTGTCGAGGCAGGTGAGCGCTGCGAAGATGCGCGGATTCTGGAACGTGCGCGCGATCCCCGCGCGGGCGATCGAGGAGGTCACGCGGCCGTCGATGCGCTTCCCCTCGAAGCGGATCTCGCCCGACGTGGGGGCGTAGACGCCGGTGATGAGATTGAACACGGTCGTCTTCCCCGCGCCGTTCGGACCGATCAGGCCGGCGAGGAGTCCCGGGTCGAGCTTGAAATCGAGATCCGCCACGGCGCGAAGCCCCCCGAACGCGCGCGTCACGCGCTTCAATTCGAGGAGGGGCCCGCTCACTTCCGGCGCTTCCCCTCGGTCTTCCCGAGAATGCCCTGCGGCCGCGCGATCATGAGCACGATCAGGAGGAGCGAGTAGATGATGAGCCGCTCCGAGCTCGCGAAGCGAAGCGCCTCGGGAAGCGCGGTCAGGACCGTCGCGCCGAGGACGGATCCGAGGAGACTCCCCATCCCACCGAGCACGACCATCACGATGACCTCGATCGACTTCATGAACGTGAAGCTGTTGGTGTGGAGGTACGTGTAGTGCGCGAAGAGCCCGCCCGCGACGCCGGCGAAGAAGGCCGCGATCACGAACGCGGTCACCTTGTAGCGCGTGGTCGGAACACCCAGCGCCTCGGCGGCGATCTCGTCCTCGCGGATCGCGAGGAACGCGCGGCCGTGATACGAGCGGAGTAGATTCCGGAGCACGACCCACGTCGCGAGCGCGCCGGCGATCACCCAGGCGAGGTCGGTGCGGCGCGGTATGCCCGCGAAGCCCCGCGCCCCGCCGACCGCGTCGATGTTCAGGATCGCGACCCGGATGATCTCGCCGAAGCCGAGCGTGACGATGGCCAGGTAGTCGCCCCGGAGCCGCATCGACGGGAGTCCAACCAGGAAGCCCGCGATGGCGCTCGTCAATCCACCGACGAGGAGCGCGAGCAGGAGCGGGCCCACGATGGCGAGGCCGCTCGCGTCGGCATCCACGCCGAAGAGCCGCGGCACCGCGTACACCGTGAATGCCGCGGATGCGTAGGCGCCGACGGCCATGAAGCCCGCGTGGCCGATCGAGAACTGCCCGGTGATCCCGTTCACGAGATTGAGGCTCAGGGCGAGCATCACGTTGAGCCCGCAGAGCACGAGGATCCGGTAGAAGTAGGGGTTCACCCAGTTGACGGCGAGCCGGTCCACCCCCAGGGCGAGGGCGATCGCGGCGGCCACCCAGAGGAGGCCCCGCGCGAAGCTAAACTTTCTCGGCGACATTCCTCCCCAGGAGCCCCGCCGGCCGGATCAAGAGGACGAGGATCAGGATGACGAAGGCGATCGCGTCGCGGTAGGTCGAGGAGACGTAGCCCACGACCAGGTATTCCGACACCCCCATCACCAGGCCGCCGATCACCGCTCCGGGAATGCTGCCGATGCCGCCGAGCACCGCGGCGACGAACGCCTTGATGCCGGGCATGATCCCCATCAAGGGCTCGATCTTGGGATTCGTGAGCCCGACGAGCACGCCGGCCGCGGCGGCGAGCGCCGATCCGATCGCGAAGGTGATGGTGATGATCCGGTTCACGGGAATGCCCATCAGGCTCGCGGCATCCCGGTTGAACGCCACCGCCCGCATGGCCTTCCCCGTCCGCGTGCGCTGGATGAAGAGGGTCAGCGCGATCATGAGGAGGATCGACACGGCCACGACCGTGATCTGGTGGTTCGTGACGATCACGCCGCCGGCGAGCGTGATCCGCCGCGGCGGGATGAGCTGCGGGAAGAACTTGGGATCCGCGCCGAACAGGCGGAGACCGGCGTTCTCGAGGAAGAGCGACACGCCGATCGCGGTGATGAGCGCCGTGAGCCTCGACGAGCGGCGCACCGGCCGGTAGGCGAAGAACTCGATCAGCATCCCGAGGAGCGCGCTGACGAGCATCGCTCCGAGGAGGACGAGGAGCGCCATCGGCAGGGACGCCCTCGCGCCCCCGGCGCCGGTCGCCGACGCGATGTAGTAGGCGGCGAACGCCCCCACCATGTAGACGTCACCGTGCGCGAAGTTGATGAGGCGCAGGATGCCGTACACCATGGTGTAGCCGAGCGCGATGAGGGCGTAGATGCTCCCCCACGCGATGCCGTTGGCGAGCTGCTGGAAGAGCTCCTGCACGCGCTCTCTGGGGCTTCCCGCTTAGGGCTCGACCGTCGCCACGAACTCGTACTTGCCGTTCTTGATCCCGACGAAGACGGCGGGCTTCACGGCGTTGCGCGCGGCGTCGAGCGTGATGCGTCCGGTGACACCGGGATAGTCCTTCGTCGAGGCGATCCGGTCACGGAGCTTCGCGCGCGCGGCCTTCTGCGCGTCGTTCCGGGGGCCGAGGAGCGCCTTGAAGGCGGCGGGATCCTCGGTGCGGAGCCGGTCGAGCGCCGCGGTCAGCACGCCCGCGGCGTCATAAGCCAGCGCGGCGAGACCGTCCGGCTTCGCGTTGTAGCGCGCCTTGTACTCGGTCACGAACTTCTGGATGGCGGGGTTCGGATCCTCTTCCCAGTAGTGGTTCACGTGGTAGGAGCCGTTGAGCGCGTCCTGACCGATCTCGATCAGCTTGTCCGACACCCAGCCGTCGCCGCCCACCATGGGGACGTCGAGCCCCATCTCGCGCGCCTGGCGCGCGATGAGACCGACCTCGGTGTAATAGCCCGGCACGATGAGGACCTGCGGCTTCTTCGACTTGATGACGGTGAGCTGCGCTTTGAAGTCCTGGTCTCCCTCGGAATAGGCCTCGTCCGCGACGATGGCCCCGCCGAGCGCGTGGTACGCGTCCGTGAAGTAGTTCGCGAGTCCGACCGAGTAGTCGTTCTTGATGTCGCGGAAGACCGCCGCCTTCGTGAAGGCGAGCTTCTCCTTGGTGAACTTCGCGATCATCTGCCCCTGGAAGGGATCGATGAAGCAGACGCGGAAGATGTAGTCGCCGATCTCGGTGACCTTGGGATTGGTGGACGAGGGCGAGATCATCGGCACGCCGCTCTGCTGGCAGATGGGAGCCGCCGCCATGCTCCGGCTCGACGCCACCTCGCCCAGCACCGCGATCACGCCGTCCTGGTCGACCAGCTTGTTCACGGCCGTCGCCGCTTCTTCGGGCTTCGACTGATCGTCCTCGACGATCACCCTGACCTTGGTGCCGCCGACACCGCCCGCCGCGTTCAGGTTGTCGAGATAGAGCTCGATCCCGTTCTTCGAGGAGATCCCGAACGTGGCCGTGGTGCCCGTGAGCGATCCGTACTCGCCGATGACGATCTCATTGCTCTTCTTGGCGCAGCCGGTCACGAGACCGAGCGCCGCTACGAGCGCGATGGCGAGCGACCAGGATCGAAGGGACCGGATCATGCTCCATCCTCCATGACGTAAGTGTTTGGCTTCAATGTGATTGTCGTGCCGAACATCCACCGGCACCCTAGCCGATGGGACCGGGGGTTTCAAGGGTCAACCGGGGCTTGCGCGAGCGGCACCGCCTTGCCGTTCTTGATCGTGAGCCGCTCCGGAAACGCCGCCACCGCCGGCTTCAGCGAGCGAAGCGCGCGCTCCTCGTCGTCGTCGTAGACCTGCGCGCGAAGCGCCTCCTTGAGCTGGGATCCGGTGAACGCGCCCGATTCGATGGCGCGCGCGATGGCCAGGCCGGTGAGGTACCCGCGCACCGACATGCGGGTCGGCGCCTCCTTGTTCACGCGCTTGTACGCCGCCTCGAACGCGGTCTTGGGATCGCCGTCCAGCGCGTACTCCGACATGAACAGGATCGCCCCCTCGAGCCCCTGCCGCGACTCCTCGTTCAAGGGCTCGGGATCCATCGACTGGAAGCCGAGCACGTGCGCGTCCGGCCAGGTCGACCGGAGCTGCGCGCCCGCGAGACCGACGAACTGCTGCGACCCGATCAGGACGAGCGCGGTCGGCTTCTTGTCCTTGAGCTTGGTCAGCTCCTTCGTGAGATCCGCGTCCCCGTCGCGCACCCGCTCCGTGCCCATCACCCGCACGGCGGCGTTGTCGCAGGACTTCGCCACGGCCGCCGCGAGGAGCGAGTCGTCGTGCGTCTTCGCGACGAGGAGCCCGACCGAAGAGTTCGGGGACTCCGTCGCGAGCTGGCGCGCGAGCGATTCGGCGAGCGGCTTCGTCCCGATGTGGAGCTGGAAGACGCCGTCGCCGAGGATCGCGAGGCGCTCGTTGGTGGCCGAGGGGGAGATGAGCACCGCGTCGGTCACCTGCGTCGCCGCGGCGAGGGGCGCCGTGTTCGCGCTCAGGATCTCGCCGACGAGGCACGTGACGCCGTGGTCCTTGAGGAGCCAGCGCGCCTTGCGCGCGCCCACGAGCGGATCGCCCTCCGAATCGTGGAGGATGAGCGAGAGTCTGGGGGCCCAGTCCCGATTGTGCTCCTCCAGCGCGACCCGGAGACCGTTCACGAAGGTTCGGCCGAAGCGCTCGTACTTCCCGCTCAGCGGCACGACCACGCCGATGCGTGTGAGCCCTTCTTCCGCGCGCTTCACGGGGACCGAGTCGAGCGGACACGACCCGACCTGGGTCAGGATCGACTCGAGCGCGGGGCGCTCCGCGGTGGCCGGGCCGGACGCGAGTCCCGTGCGCGCGGCCCACGCCTGCTCGGCGGTGCGCGTCACCGGATCGAGGCGGGCGACCTCGGGCGTGCCCGCGTACTCGACGGCCCAGCCCGCCGCCGCGGGATCCTTGGGACGCTCGAGGAGGCGGGCCTTGAGCTCCGCCGCGCGGTTCGTCGGATACTTGCGCGTGTCGGGCGTGTCGACGCGCGGAGCCGCCGCCGGCGCGGGGGCTTTCACGTCTTTGGATTTGTCGCTCTTCGCGTCCTTGGGCTTCGCGGGACCGGCGATCGCGATCCCCGCGAGGAGGAGCATCACCAGGACCGCGGGCGCGCCGCGGAACGGATTAGCGGGACGCATCGAGCGGCGCGTGCTCGCGCGCGAGCGCCACGTAGTTGGCGGCCGAGGTGAGGAGCGTGGCGCGGATCGGATCGGGAATGGGGCCGCGCACGGAGGCGGGCACTCCGGCGACGAAGGAGCGCGGCGGAACCCGCGTCCCTTCCAGCACGACGCTCCCCGCCGCGATCAGCGACTCCTCGCCGATCTCGGCGTCGTCGAGCACGATCGCCCCCATGCCGATGAGGCAGCGGTCGCCGATGGTCGCGCCGTGAAGGACGGCGCGGTGTCCCGCCGTGACATCGTCTCCGACCACGAGGGGGCGGCGTCCGCGCGTGACGTGGAGGATGCAGCCGTCCTGGAGGTTGGTCCGGGAGCCGACGCGGATCGGGCCGACGTCGCCGCGGATGACGCAGCCGTACCAGACGCTCGTGTCCTCGCCCAAAACGACGTCGCCCACCACGACCGCGGTGGGCGCGACGAAGACCGATCGGGGCACGTCCGGCGTCCTTCCCCCGAATGGGGCGATCACGGGCGGGCCGACGTCCGGAGCGGGGTCAGAGGTCCTCGGGATTCCACTTCCCGAAATCCTCGGGATTCATTTCCTCGAGGTAGCGGCGCAATTCCTCCGCCTTTTCCTCGGGGGACTTCTCGGACGCCGACGATTCGGTGGGAGTCTGCGAGGACTTCTCGAAGACCTGGTCCACCACGAAGATCGGCACGCGCGAGCGGAGCGCGATCGCGATGGAGTCGCTCGGCCGCGCATCGACGGGAACCGCGCCATGGCCACCGTCGATGTAGATGTTCGCGAAGAAGGTGGTGTCCTTGAGATCCGTGATGACGACCCTCGAGATCTTGGCCTTCAGGGTCTCGATCATGGACACGCAGAGATCGTGGGTGAGGGGGCGTGCGTACTTCTTGCCCGAGAGCTCCATGTGGATGGCCACCGCCTCGTTCTGCCCGATCCAAATCGGCAGGACGCGAGACCCTTCGATCTCCTGAAGGATGACCACGGGGCTCTTGGATCGCTCGTCGATCGCAATACCACCCACGCGGACCGGAATCATGCCCATCGCCTCAGGGAGACCTCGTGGATGACCCCGACTTCGGAGCGGGCGGCGGAGGCGCCTGCTTCTTGTCGCTCCCCTTGCCGGTGCCGTCGTCGTCCTCGAGCGGCGGAGCCGGCTTCTCCATGTTCTCCAGCATCCACTTCGCCGACGCTCCGAGCTCCGTGTCGCCGTACGTCTTGATGAAGTCCTCGAACTCCTTGCGGGCAGCGTCGTACTCGCTCAGCTCCTCCGCGTAGGTGAAGCCTATCATGAAGCGCGCCTGCACCGAAACCGAGTCGCTCGGAAATTCCTTCACGAGCTTCCGATAGAGCTCGATTCGCGCGAGCGGCGTCGCCGCTGCCTGAGCTTCCTTGAAGAGGTCCCCGGCGGTCTTGTTCGGCGCGACCGCGGCCCGGATCGAATCGTCGAAGACCGTGACGTTGTAGAACTGCCGCAGCGAATCCGTGAGCGCGTCGCCGTACTTCTCGCGCCGCTCCAGCTTCATTCGCGTCACGATGCGGTCCTTCACGGTGTCGTAGGGCTGCACCGTCGTGTCCTCGCGCTCGTCCACGCGGATCAGATGCCAGAACTTCGGGCCCTTGATGGGCTGGCTCACGTCGCCGATCGGCGCCTTGAAGGCCGCGTCCCGGATCGAGGGGGCGTTCCCGATGCCCGTGACCATGGGAGATCCCTGCGTGACCCAGCCGAGGAGGCCGCCGTTGTCCTTGGTGGCCAGGTCGGTCGACCGCTTGGCCGCGGTCGCATCCCAGAGCGCGCCCTTCACGAGCGCCTTCCGCACCTCGAGCGCCTTGGCCTTGGTGGGGAGCTGGATGTGACGCACGCGGGCGCGCGGGAGCACGCTGAAATCTTCCTGGTGCGCGCTGTAGTAAGCCCGCGAGCTGTCCTCGGGGATCTCGGGCAGCGCCGCCAGCTTGATCTCGTAGTAGCGGCGGAGCATCAGATCCTTCGCCGACTGCTTGAGCTGCGCCTGGTAGGCCGAGTCCTGCTCCACGCCCGAGCGCTTTGCGGCCTGGTAGAAGATCTCCTGCGTGACGAGGCGATTCACCGCCTCCTTGTAACCCTCCTCCTCGCGGAGCTGGGCCTGGATGCCAACGGGGGCGGTGGCGATGAGCGAATCCACCTCATGGCGCGTGATGTGGCGCGAGCCCACGATGGCGACGACCGGGCCCATTGTGTCGGGACGGCCCGGCTGCCAGACCTTGGCCCCCGAAGCCTTCGACGACGCGCCGGGGCCCTTCTCCGGGTGGGGACCGCCCGAGCAGCCCGCGATGACGAGCGCCGCGAAAACGAGCGTGGCGACGAACGAGACCGAAGCGGCACGGGGCGACGTCATTGGCGAACGACCCACACTTTCACCGGAGCCTCGACGTCCTGGAACAGGTGGACCGGGACCTCGAACATTCCGAGCGCTTTGAGCGGCTCCGCCAGACGGATGCTGCGACGCTCGATCGCGAAACCCTGCGCCTCGAGCCCCTGGTGGATGTCGGCGACCGTCACCGAGCCGTAGAGCTGGTCCTCTTCGCCGACCTGCACGCTGAACTGGAGCGAGACCTGCGCGAGCCGGTCCTTGATCGCCTCGGCGGCCTGACGCTGCTTCTGCTCCCGCGACGTGCGGGCGCGCTCGCGATCGCGGAACACGGCGTTCGAATTCCCCACGGCCGCGATCGCTTTCTTCCGCGGCAAGAGGAAGTTCCGCGCGTAGCCGTCGGCCACCTTGACCGACGCGCCTCGCTTGCCCAGACCGCTGATGTCCTCCAGCAGGATGACCTCCATCGTTCCTCCTTATTATCCTTGGTTCCCGCCCTCCTCGCCCCACGGACCGGTCAGGCCCGCGATGGCGCGGCGGCGGAAGTCGTACCACGCGTCGAAAAATCCGATTCCCAGGAACACCACGAGCAGGATCGGCAGCATCGCTACCAGGAACAGCACGGCGAGCTGCACGATTCCCTTCACCTCGAACGCGATCCCCATGAACCGGGCCACGGCGAATCCCTGGATCGTGTACGCGATGGCCAGAGGGAACGCCAGGTTGTATCCCGCCTCGAGCGCCGGGCTCAGCCGGATCGCCATGAGCGCGAGCGCCAGCGCCGCGGCCCAAGCTCCTGCCGGATGCACCCGCCACGTCGAGAACTCCGCGAACGGAGGAAATCCATCCGCGTCCTGAAAGAGCACCGATGCGAGCCAGCAGTTGATCGAGAGCACGATCACCCACTTCATCGCGAAGAGGGACGGCAGGAGCATCGCCCAGACCTTCCCCGTCCGCTCGAGCGCCTGCTCGAACTCGACCGCCGACATGCCGATCGTCTGCGAGACACGGTGCTCCATCTCGTAGTGACGCAGGCTCTCCATGCGCTCCGTCAACATCCGGCTCAGCTCATCGAGCCCGCCGAAGACGAGATACCCCGCCGCCACGAGGAGGACCGGCACCACGGCCACCGCGAGCGCCGTGGACGCGCTCACGCCGCGCCGCGCGCACGCGGCAAGGCAGAGTCCCGACCCCGCGAGAACCGCCACGAAGAAGAGCTGTGACGGCTCCGTCACCCCGGCCGCGTAGACCGCGCCGAGCGTGGAAGTGGCGGCCAGGAGGCCGAGCAGTAGTCCGAGCCGCCGCGCCAACCAGAGCACGCCGACGGGGAGCAGCCCGTACGCCCACGGAAGAGGAGCCGGCATGTCGCTGGAAGCGATCGCGATCATCCCGGCGCCGAGGAGGAGCGCCCCGAGGACGCGGACCCCCTCGAGCACGGCGAGAGGACGCGCCGGCTCAGCGGTTGTGTTCACAGGTCAGCGGTACTGTTCGCTGGTGAACGGAAGGAGCGCCAGGATGCGCGCGCGCTTCACGGCCTCGGTGATCTGGGACTGATGCCGGGCGCACGTGCCGGAGATGCGGCGCGGCACGATCTTGCCGCGGTCCGTGATGAAGCGCGTCAACCGGCGGTCATCCTTGTAGTCGATTCGGTCCACCTTGTCGAAGCAAAGCTTGCAGAACTTCCGTCGAAACGAACGCGATTCGCCGTCGCGTGCCATGAAACCTCCTGTTCAGTGTCCGTCGTACCCCGTGGGCTGACGCTATTCTCCGGCCGCCGGCGTCGCCGCAGTCTTCTCGCCTTCCTCGCCCGCCTTCGGCTCTTCCTTCGGGCTCTCCTTCGGAGCGATCACGGTCAGATGCCGGAGCACGCTCTCGTTCAGCCGGAAGCGGCGGTCCATCTCCGCCACCAGCGTGGGCGGGCTCTTGTGCTTCACGTGCACGTACGTACCGTCACGGCGCTTGCCGATCATGTACGCGAGCTTGCGCTTGCCCCAGCGCTGCACCTCGATGACCTCGCCCCCCGCCTGCGCGATGGGACCGGTCACGCGCTCGGTTTCCTCGTTCACCCGCGCCTCCTCGAGGCCCGGATCGAAAATGATCGTCGTCTCGTACAGTTTCATCGTTCTCCTCACTCGTCCAAGTCGTCGCGTCCGAAACGATTCCAGCGGTTCATGGCCTTCGACAGGCCCTCCGCCACCGCGTCGTACGCGCAATCACGTGCCGCCTCGATCACCCGCGGCACCTGGTCCCGTTCCTCGTTCGCGAACGGAGCCAGCACGTAATCGGGCAAATCCTCGGCGCGCGGAGCGGGCCCGACGCCGATCCGAAGCCGCGGAAACTCCTGCGATCCCGTGGCCGCCAGGATCGATTCCAGTCCCTGGTGCCCGCCCGATCCGCCGCGCGGGCGGATGCGGATCGTTCCCAAGGGCAGATAGACCTCGTCGTACACCACGAGGAGCTCCGGAAGGGCCCATCCTTCCGCGAGCAGCGAGCGCACCGTCGCGCCGCTCCGATTCATGTACTCCTGCGGCTTCACGAGCGTCACGTCGTGACGGCCGGCGCGCCCGGTCAGCCGGAGCGAGCCCTCGTTCCGCTTCCATCCCGAAGGGCGGTGAAGCTTCTCCGCCAGCGCGTCCACCGCGGCAAACCCCGCGTTGTGACGCGTGTCGACGTACTCCGAGCCGGGATTGCCCAGCCCCACGACCACCCGGACCTCGTTAACCTTCCTTGCCCTCTTCCGTCTCCTTCTTCTCCTTCACGAGCTCCGGCTCCGCAGTCGCCGCGCCTTCCTCCGCCGGCTTGGCCTCCTCGAGCACCGTCGGCGGCACGACGGCCGCGATGGAACGCTCGCCCTCGGTCACGATCGTGACCTTGTCGGCCTTCAGATCGCTGACGTGGAGCGAATCGCCGATGTTGAGCGCGCTCACGTCGATCTCGAGGCGGGACGGGATGTCGGTCGGGAGACACTCCACCTCGACTTCGCGGAGCAGGTGCTCCAGGATGCCGCCGCCGTCCTTCACGCCGATCGGGATACCGGTGAGGACGACCGGCACCTCGACGGTGATCGTCTCGGTGAGGGAGATGTGCTGCAGATCGAGGTGGAGGATGTGCCCGCCCACCGGATCGCGCTGGATCTCGCGGATGAGCGCCTTGCGATCGCCGACGCCGTCCCCATCGACCTTGAGATCGACGATGACGTTCGATCCTTCGGCCTTGAGGATGACTTCTTCGAGCTCCTTCACCACGACGGTGAGGACGATCGGCTCCTCGCCGCGGCCGTAGTACACGGCCGGGATGCTCCCCGTCTGACGGAGCTTGCGCGCGACCCCCTTGCCGATTCCGTTCCGGCGCGCGCCCTTCAGTGCTTGCATGGCCATGGTGCTTCTACCTCCGTTCCAGTGTCAAACGAACAGCGAGCTCAGCGATTCTTCATCGTGGATGCGGCGGATCGCCTCGCCGAGCAGCGACGCCACCGAAAGCACGCGGATCTTCGAGGGGAGCGAGCCCGGCGAATGCGGGATGCTGTCGGTGATGACCAGCTCCTTCACGTCCGAGCCCAGGATTCGCTCCACCGCGTCGCCGCAGAGCACCCCGTGGGTGCAGGCGGCGTATACCTCCCGGGCGCCCGCGTCCCGGACCGCGCGCGCCGCTTCGACCAGGGTCGACGCGGTGCTCACGATGTCGTCGAAGATGACGACGTTCTTGCCCTCGACCTCGCCGATCACGTTCATCATCTCGACCGCGTCCGGCCGCGGCCGGCGCTTGTCGACGATGGCGAGGGTCCCGCTCAGGCGCTTCGAGTACGCGCGCGCCATCTTCACGCTGCCGATGTCAGGCGCGACCACGGCCACGTCGGACACCTGATGCCGCATGAAGTGGTCGACCAGGACCGGCGCGGCGTAGAGATGGTCGAACGGGATGTCGAAGAAGCCCTGGATCTGCGGCGAGTGCAGATCCATCGTCATCACGCGGTCCGCGCCCGCCGTCGTGATGAGGTTCGCGACGAGCTTGGCCGTGATCGGGACGCGCGGCTGGTCCTTGCGGTCCTGCCGCTGGAACCCGAAGTACGGGATGACCGCCGTGACGCGTCGCGCGGAGGCGCGGCGCACCGCGTCGATCATCACGAGGAGCTCCATCAGATTCGTGGCCGGCGCGAACGTCGGCTGCACGATGAAGATGTCCGAGCCCCGGATGTTCTCGTTGATCTTGACGAACGTCTCGCCGTCGGCGAAGTGGTCCACGGTCGCGTCGCCCAGATCGATCTGCAAGTAGTCGCAGATCGCCGCCGCCAGCGGCCGGTTCGCGTTGCCCGTGAAGAGGCGCAGCTGGGTTTCCGCAGATCGCATCAGCGGTGCGTCCGGCTGTGTCTTGACCGATGGCGTCGCGCGTCGATCCGTCGCCAGCTTCACCGTCATCGCCTCCTCCCGAGGTCGTGCGCCCAAAACAAAAACGACCCAAAGACCGATTGACGACTTCGTCAATCGGGCCCGATGCGCCGCGCGGCGCTCGACGGACCGGAGGTATTCCCTCCGGGGCCCGTGATCGATGTCACGATGGTCCTGGGTCGAAAAACCGCGGCCGGCCAGCCGGCCCGCGGATGAAGCTAGCTTTCTACGGCACCCCTAGAGTGGTTGGGGCGGGAGGATTCGAACCTCCGAATGGGAGATCCAAAGTCTCCTGGCTTACCACTTGCCGACGCCCCAACAGGGCTTTGCTACAGCGTCGTCCCGATCAGGGATGGCGGCTGCTTCGAGCGCTCCCGCTCGTACTCGTCGAGGATGCGATCCTCGATGAACTTTCGCGTCTCGTTGTTGATGGGATGAGCGACGTCCTGATACGTCCCATCGGGCCGCTTGCGGCTCGGCATGGCCACGAACATCCCGTTCGTCCCCTCGATGATCTTGAGGCCTCGGATGACGAACGCGTCGTTGAAGGTCATGCTTGCGAACGCTTTCAGCTTGTCGTCTTCCCTGAGCGAAATCCGCACTTCAGTGATCTCGAGTGTCATGCGTACTCCACCTCGAGTTCCGGAGGCCGATCCCTCGGCGTCCCTGACCCCCACACCAGGACTCTGGCACCCGCCCCGCGGTGCCCCTGTCGCCCTCCCGCTACGCGAGAGGAGCTACGACGGCACCACGCTCCAGAGTGCGAACCGCGCGAACCTGTGCGCCCCGTCCCACGAGTCCGTTCGCAAGGCGAAGCGCGTCCTCTCGAGTGCGCTGGATGCCGAAGAGAGTCGATCCGCTCCCGGCAAGCAGCGCCTTCACCGCGCCGCCGCCGATGAGGGCGTTTCGGAGCGCGGCCAGTACTGGAAACCCCGGAAGGACAACGTCCTCGAAATCATTTCGCATCTCGCTCCAGGCCGCATCCAGATCGCGACCCGCGAGAGCGGACTCCAGGAACGTAGCGCGATCGTCATTTCGTGTCAATCTCAAACTGACCTGCCCATACGCCCAAGTCGTTGAAATTGCGACAGGTGGAGTGATCAGGACGATCCAGAGCGGCCCTGGGATGGGACAAAGTTGTCTCACCACTTCGCCCCTGCCGGTCGCGCGGGCGGTCCCTCCTCTTATGAAGAACGGGACATCGGAGCCGAGGCGTGCCGCGAGCGCGTGGAGCTCGTCCATGGAAAGGTCGAGACCGAGAAGCCGATTCGCGCCGAGCAGGAATCCCGCGGCGTCGCTGCTCCCTCCACCGAGCCCCGCACCGACGGGGATCCGCTTCGTGAGCGTGGCGCGGATCCCTCGAGGAAGCCGGCCGTCCGCGCGCTCCACGAGGAGATCCCACGCGCGGGTCACGAGATTCGGCGCGTCTCCCGGGATGGGGATGCCTCGCGTCGTGAGCGCGAGACCTTCGCGCGCCGGCTCGAGCGTGATGTCGTCCTCGAGCGCGATCGTCTGGAGGATGGTGTCGATCTCGTGATAGCCGTCGGCGCGCTTCCCTAGGATCCAGAGGCCGAGGTTGATCTTCGCCGGACAGCGGACGCGAAGCGGGGCCGCGTCCCCCCGGGTCAGGGGCGCGGCCACGTGAGGATCGCGAGCACGGCCGCACACCAGAGGATGACGTTCACCAGCGTCGCCTTGTCCCTCAGGAGGTGCTCGGAGGGATTCCCTCCCTTTTCCTCGGCGTACATCAAGTAGAGGTAGCGGAAGATGCCGTAGAGCACGAACGGGATCGTGAGGTAGAGAGGACGACCGCCGAACTTCGCGAGCGTCTCCGGAGCGATGGTGTAGACCGAGTAGGCGAGCACGGTCGCGCTCGTCACCACCGCGACGAGCTGGTCCAGGAGCTTCGTCGTGTACGAGCCGAGCGCGGCGCGGTGCCTCGAGGCATCCCCTTCGAGCATCGAGAGCTCGTGCCGCCGTTTCCCAATCGCCAGGAAGAGCGCGAGGAAGAAGGCGCAGACGAGGAGCCACGGCGAGAGCTCGATCGACTCGGCGCCGGCCGGCGCGCGGTCCCGGAGGAGCTCCACTCCCGCGGTGGCGCGGAGCACGAATCCGAGCGCGATCGAAACCACGTCGAGGAGGACCACGCGCTTCAAGACGAGTGAGTAGGCGAGCGTCAAGAGAACGTACGCGAGCGCCGTGCTGCCGAATCGCCAGCCGATCGCGTAGGAGCCGCCGAGACCCAGAGCGAGGAGCACGATGGCCGCCGTGAGCGCGACCGGAACGGGAAGCGCACCGGACGCCACCGGCCGGCGCCGCTTCTCCGGATGGAGCCGGTCCCGCTCGACGTCGAGCACGTCGTTCAGGAGATACATGCCCGACACCGCGAGCGAGAACGTGAAGAACCCCGCGATCGCGGGAATCACGAACACGGGGTCGAGGATCTTCAGCGTGAAGACGAGCCCGGCGAAGAGGACCAGATTCTTGGTCCACTGATAGACCCGCATCGAGGAGAGGAGCGGCTTCATCGGCGCTGGCGCGGCCTCCGGGGACGGGTGCGGACCGCCTGCTCGGCTCGCTCGCAGCAGAGATGGCCCACGACGAGGTGAACCTCCTGGACGCGCGGCGTCTCCTGGCTCGGCACGACGAGGGCGAGATCGCAGCGACGCGCGAACGCGCGGCCCGACGCGCCGGTCATGCCGATCACCGTCATGCCGCGCCGGCGCGCGGCGGTCACGGCGGCGAGGATGTTGGGCGAGCGGCCGCTGGTCGTCATGGCGACGAGGAGATCCTTCGCGCGGCCGAGGGCCTCGATCTGGCGCGCGAAGACCTGGTCGAATCCAGTGTCGTTCCCGACCGCGGTCAGGAGCGACGTGTCGGTGGTCAGCGCGACCGCGGGAATCGCGGCGCGGTCCGTGAGGAACCGCGCGACCAGCTCGGTGGCCAGGTGCGGGGCCTCCGCCGCGCTCCCCCCGTTGCCGCAAAAGAAAATGGTCCGGCCCCGGACGGCTGCATCCGCGAAGAGGTCGGCCATCTCTTCGATCCGCTCCTCCTCGGTCTCGAGGGTGAGCGCGAGGAGCCTCGCTCCTTCGGCCAGGCCGCGACGCACGGTGCTCGCGCGCGGGGTCATTTCACCTCCGCGGACCGGCGCGCGCTCAGGTACTGACGCACCCCCTCTTCCCAGGGGCGCAGGTTCTCTCCGGTGAGCGCCCGGAAGCGCGCGCCGGAGAGGACCGAGTAGCGCGGACGTGGCGCGGGACGGGGAAACTCTTCCGTGGTCACGGGCGTGATGCTGGCGTCGGCGATCCCCATCGCGCTCGCGATCTCGCGCGCGAAGCCGTACCACGTGGTCTGCCCCGAATTGGTGGCATGGACGATGCCCTGCGCGCCGCGCCGAAGGAGAAGCTCGATCGCGTGCGCGAGATCGCGCGCGTACGTGGGCGAGCCCTTCTGGTCGTCCACCACGCGGAGCGGCGCCCCCTGAGCGAGCTTCGCCGCGATCGTATCGACGAAGTTCTTCCCGCCGGCGCCGAAGAGCCACGAGGTGCGCACCACGATATAGGGCGCGCCGGACGCGGCGGCCGCCTCCTCCCCCGCGAGCTTCGAGCTTCCGTACACGCTCTTCGGCCCCGTGGGATCCTCTTCGAGGTAGGGGGTCGTCTTCGTGCCGTCGAAGACGTAGTCGCTGCTCACGTAGACGAGCGTGGCGCCGCGCTCCTTGGCGAGCGCGCCCACGTGCCGCGTGGCATCCCGGTTGTTGCGGAACGCGAGATCCCGCTCCGTCTCGCAGAGGTCCACGTTGGTCATGGCGGCCGCGTGGATGACCGCGTCGAAGGTGAGTCCGCGCGAGGCGGCCTCCACCTGCGCTGGATCGGTGAGGTCGGCCTCTTCGCGTCCCCACAGGAGGAGCGTGTGCGCGCCGCCGAGCCGCTCGGCTATGGCGCGGCCCAGGATGCCGTTGGCGCCCGTGACGAGGAGGCGCATGCCCCGCCTAGAGAACGTCCACCGAGCTCGCGTCCCCGACCATGAAGCGATAGGCCGAGGGCTTCCGCCTCGAGCGCTGGATCGTGCACTCCTTGCCGATCAGGCTCGCCTCGATCCGCACCGGGATGTCCTCGATGGTGCAGCGCTCGAGCACGATGGAGTGCTCGATCTCGCTGTTCCGGATCTTCACGTCGTCGTAGATGGAGGTGAAGGGGCCCACGTAGGCGTTCTCGATGATGCAGCGCTCGCCGAGGCAGAGCGGACCCCTGAGGAGCGAGTTCTTCACGACCGAGCCCTTGCCCACGACCACGTCCCCTTCGATCCTCGTGTCCGTGTCGGTCGTGCCGTGGATGGCGCGCTTGGCCCGCGAGAGGACCATGCGGTTGGCCTCGAGGATGTCCTCGAGCTTCCCCGTGTCCTTCCACCAGCCGCCGATCACGTGATGGTGCACGACCTTCCCGTGATCGATGAGCCACTGGATCGCATCGGTGATCTCGAGCTCGTTCCGGAACGACGGCTTGATGCCGTCGACCGCCTCGAAGATGGTGGAGTCGAACATGTAGACGCCCACGAGCGCGAGGTCCGAGCGCGGCTGCTTCGGCTTCTCGACCAGCTTGACGATGCGGTCGCCGTCCAGCTCCGCCACGCCGAACTCCTCGGGGCGCGGCACCTTGGCCAGCAGGATCTGGCTGTTCGGCTTGTCGCGGCGGAACTCGTCCACGAGCGGCGTGATGCCGTCGATGATGAGGTTGTCGCCCAGGTACATCACGAACGTGTCGTCCTTCAGGAAATCGTGCGAGACCTTGACCGCGTGCGCGAGGCCGAGCGGCGCGTGCTGGCGGATGTAGGTCACCTTGACCCCGAACGCCGAGCCGTCGCCGACGGCCGCGCGGATCTCGGGCTCCGTGTCCCCGACGACGATCCCGACGTCGGTGACGCCCGCGTCCCGGATCGACTCGATGCCGTAGAAGAGGATCGGCTTGTTCGCGATGGGGACGAGCTGCTTCGCGCTCGTGTGCGTGATCGGCCGAAGCCGCGTTCCCTTGCCGCCGCTCAGTATGAGCGCCTTCATCGATTTCCTCCCGTGGGCTGCGCGAGGCGCTCCTTCGCGAAGGCTCCGCCGCGTTCCAGGACATCGCGCACGCGCGAAGCGTCCTTGGCCCCCGCGACCGCGAGCTCCCGCTTGCCTCCTCCCTTGCCTCCAACCACCGAAACCGCGTCCCGCACCCACTGATCGGCGGGCAGGCGATCGACCGCCTCGGCTCCAACCGCGGCCGCAACCGAGAGCTTGCCGTCGATCACGGCCGCGAGGAGCCCGCCGCCGCGCGGAAGGCCCTGGCGAACGAGGTCGCTCGCCTCGCGCAGCTCCTCCACGCTCGACGCTTCGACGAGAGCGAGCACGACCGGAGGATCGCCGGCGGCCGCGGCCTGGACCAGCTCCGCGACGCGGGTCTTGAGCTCGGCCTTCCCGGCCTTGCTGCGCTCATCGTGCAGCCTCTTGGTCTCCTCCTGGAGCGAGACGAGCCGCGACGCGATCTGGTCCTTGGGAGCACCGACGCGCGCGCTCAGCTCCCGAAGGAGCGCGCGATCCTGCTCCGCGTGCGCATACGCGAGCGTGCCCGTGACCGCCTCGATCCGGCGCGTGCCCGCGGCGATCGCCGCCTCGGACTCGATCCGAAAATAGCCGATCTCCCCAGTGCGCCGCACGTGGCAGCCGCCGCAGAGCTCCCGGCTGTACTCGCTCACGATCACCTGCCGCACGCGTTCGCCGTACTTCTCGCCGAAGAGTGCCATGGCTCCCTTGGCCTGCGCTTCCTGGATCGACGTGATCTCGGTATGCACCTCGAGGTCAGCGATCACACGCTCGTTCACCGCGGATTCGATGGAGTGGACGTCCTCCGGCGTGAGCGCCTTGCCGTGCGAGAAGTCGAAGCGGAGCCGGTCGGGCGCGACGAGCGACCCGGCCTGCTTCAGGTGCGTGCCGAGGCGCGCGCGAAGCGCCGCGTGGAGAAGATGCGTCGCGGTGTGATTCCGCTGCGTCGCGGCGCGCTTCTCCGCGTCGACTACGGCACGCCAGGGGCCCGCGCTCACGGCCCCCTCCACCATCTCCGCGCGGTGCAGGATCGCGTCGCCGTCCCGGTAGGTGTCGACGATGCGCAATCGCGCCCCCTCGGTCTGGAGCCATCCCGTGTCGCCCACCTGCCCGCCCCCTTCGGGATAGAAGGGTGTGCGGTCGAGGGTCAGCTCCACCTCGCGGCCGGCCTCGGATCCCATCGAACGGAGCGACCGGATCGACACGCCGTCGAGCGCCCACTGGTCGTAGCCCACGAACGCGGAGTGCGCCCCCTGCGTGATCACCTGCCACGGCCCGGCGTCGGCGCGGCGCGTCTCGAAGCGCCCCGCCTTGCGCGCGCGGTCCCGCTGCTCCTGCATGGCGGTCTCGTAGCCGGGCTGGTCCACGGTGAGCCCGCGCTCCATCGCCATCTCGACCGTGAGGTCGAGCGGGAAGCCGAACGTGTCGTAGAGCTGGAACGCGACCGCTCCTGGGAAGGTCTTCTCGTGGCGCTTCTCGAGCTGCGCCGCGGTCTCCTCGAAGCGGGCCATGCCCTGCTCGAGCGTCTCCGCGAAGCGCGACTCCTCTTCGCGCATGGCGTCCGCGACGACCGATTCCTCGCGCTTCAGGTACGCGTACTCCTCGTACGCCGCCATCTGCTGGACGACGGTGGGCACGAGGCGCGCGAGGAACGGGCCCTGGATCCCGACGTCGCGCCCGAAGCGCGCGGCCCGGCGGAGGAGGCGGCGCACCACGTAGCCGCGCCCCTCGTTCGACGGACGCACGCCCTCGGCGAACGTGAACACCAGAGCGCGCGCGTGGTCGGTGATGACGCGCACCGCGCGCCGGCCACGATCGGTCGCGGCGTCCTGAGCGCTCCCCATGCGTCGCACGGCATCGCCGATGGGGGCGAGGAGGTCGTTGTCCTGCACCGAGGGCGAGGCCTGGAGGATCATCGCGAGCCGCTCGAGACCCATGCCGGTGTCGATCCCGCGGTTGGCGAGCGGCGTTCGCTCGCCGCTCGGCAGCTGATCGAACTGCGGGAAGACGAGGTTCCAGAACTCGAGGTAGCGCTCGCAGTCGCAGCCGGGGGCGCACTCGGGACGCTGGCAGCCCGTGCCGGGACCCTGGTCCCAGTAGATCTCGGAGCTCGGTCCGCACGCCCCCGTGCCGCCGGCCGGCCCCCAGAAGTTGTCCTTGTCGCCGAGCCGCGTCACGCGATCGGCGCCGAGCCCGATGTGCTTGGCCCAGAGATCGAACGCCTCGTCGTCGTCCTTGTAGACGGACGGCCAGAGCCGCTCCTTCGGCATCGCGAGCACCTGGGTCGAGAACTCCCAGGCCCACTCGACCGCCTGCTTCTTGAAGTAATCGCCGAAGGAGAAGTTGCCGAGCATCTCGAAGAAGGTCGCGTGGCGCACCGTCTGCCCCACCTGCTCCACGTCGGTGAGCCGGAGGCAGCGCTGCACCGTCACCGCGCGGCGCACGGGGGGCGGTAGGGGCGAGGAAAAGTAGGGCTTGAATGGCACCATGCCCGCCGACGTGAAGAGGAGTGTCGGGTCGTCGAGCGGAACCAGGGGGGCCATGGGAAGCTGCGGATGCTCGCGCTGGATGAAGAAGTCGAGGAAGAGCTTCCGGAGATCGTTGCTGGAGGTTGCCTTCACGTGGATCGAGTCACTCCCGGGTTTCGTTCGGGGACGGGATCAGATCCCGCACCAGGCTCCAGTCGAATCCGCGCCTGACGAGCGCGCCCATCATCCGCTGCCCCGCGCGCGGGTCGGCCTTCTTCGAGCCCGCGCGCCGCGCGATCTGGGCGAGCGCGGCCCGCGCGCGCCCCTCCTCCTGGTCGAGCTCGCGCTCCACCAGATCCGGATCCTCGCCGAGGAGCTGATCCAGCTCCTCGAGCAGGAGCGGCGGCACGCCCCGCCGCCTGAGCGTGGCGGCGAGGAGCCTCATCCCCTGCGGCTTGCGCGGCACTTCCGAATGCAGGTACGCGCGCACGAACGCGCGGTCGTCCAGAAGCGAGACGCGGCGAAGGCGCTCGAGAGCGCCTTCCACCGCGTTCGCGACGAATCCGCGCGTCAGCAATCGATCCCTGATCTCACGCTCCGTGCGAGGCGCCCGGCCCAACATGCGGAGCGCGGCGTCCTTGGCCGCGTCTTCGGACGCCGCCCGGTCCGGCCGGACCGGCATGGCTCAGATCCGAACCCGGCGCTCTCCGCGGGCTTCCGGCGTGGCCGCCGCCGGCTCGGCCCCGTTCTCCTCGGGAACGCGCGTCAGGCCCATCGCCTCGCGGACCTTCCCCTCGATCTCCGAAGCCGCGTCCTGATGCTCGCGAAGCCACAGGCGCGCGTTTTCGCGCCCCTGGCCGATCCGCTCGTCTCCGTACGAGAACCAGGTGCCGCTCTTCTGCACGAGGTTCCGGTCGACCGCGAGATCGAGGAGCTCGCCCTGCCGCGAGATGCCCTCGTTGTAGAGGATGTCGAACTCGGCTTCCTTGAAGGGGGCCGCGACCTTGTTCTTCACGACCTTCACCTTCACGCGGCTCCCGATGACGGCCTCGCCTTCCTTGATGGCGCCGATCCGGCGGATGTCCATGCGCACCGACGCGTAGAACTTGAGCGCGCGGCCGCCGGTCGTGGTCTCGGGATTGCCGAACATGACGCCGATCTGCATGCGGATCTGGTTGATGAAGATGACCATGGTCTTGGACTTGGAGATGGTGCCGGTGAGCTTCCGGAGCGCCTGCGACATGAGGCGCGCCTGGAGGCCCATGTGCGAGTCGCCCATCTCGCCCTCGATCTCGGCCTTGGGCACGAGCGCCGCCACCGAGTCGATCACGATCACGTCCACCGCGCCGCTTCGCACGAGATGCTCGGCGATCTCGAGCGCCTCCTCGCCCGTATCGGGCTGCGACACGTGGAGGCTCTCGATGTCCACGCCGAGCCGGTGCGCGTACTTCGCGTCGAGCGCGTGCTCGGCGTCGATGAAGACCGCGTTCCCGCCCAGCTTCTGCGCCTGCGCGATGATGGTGAGCGCGAGCGTCGTCTTGCCCGAGGACTCGGGGCCGTAGATCTCGACGACGCGTCCCCGCGGCACGCCGCCGATGCCGAGCGCCGCGTCGAGCGCGATCGAGCCGGTCGGGATGGCCTCGATCCCGACGCGAACCGACTCCTCGCCGAGCTTCATGATCGCGCCCTTGCCGAACTGTTTCTCGATCTGCTGGACCGCGAGCTCCAGCGCCTTCGAACGCTCCTTGTTCGGTTCCCGGGTGGTGGGATTCCCTGCCATGTCGCGATACCCCCTAGATGTTCTGGCGATCCATACCGGGACGCCGGGTTCGGGTCGGGGCGAAGTCGATGGATTGTTGGTTAGGGCCTAGCTCGAGCCGGTGTGCGGCGAAGTCGGGGCGTTGCCGTCCGGCGTCCGGAGGCGAACCTCCGTGAGCGCAGTATAGCGGGAGCCGGAAGGGTGTAGTTCACTTTTCATCACGACGATCCGGTCGAGGAGCCCCGCGTCCGGACGGGGCGGAAGCGTAGCCTCCCGCACCCGGTCGAGACCGCGCGCTCCCTCGCGGACGCGGGCCAGCGTGAGGTGCGGGCGGAACGGCTTGTCGGCCGGACCGAACCCCGCCTTCCGGAGCGCGTCGTTCACGGCCTTCCCCGCGGTTTCGAGCTCCGGCCCTCCCTCCGCGAATCCCACCCAGAGGACCCGCGGCTTCTGGAGATTGGGAAAGGCGCCCAGCTCCCCGAGCCGGGCCCGCGGCGCGTGAAGCGGCAACGCGGCCTGGGTCACGGTGTCGCACACGCGGCGCACGCCGGAATCGCCGAGGTCGCCCAGGAAGCGGACCGTCAGGTGGAAGTTCTCGGGCTTCACCCACGAGAATCCGGAGGTCCCCGCCGCGAGGGTGCGCGAGACCCCTGCCAGATAGTCCATCCAGACTTCGGGGAGGAGGAGGGCGACGAAGGTGCGGGTGAGGTCCTTCACACCGCCGCCGGCGCGAGCTGCCGCCGGGCGAGGTCGAGGAGGTACGCCACGGAGCGTCCCGTGATCTCGGGGCGGTTGCCCGGGAGGACGAAGCGCGCGCTCCGAACTCCGTCGGAGGTGGCGATGCCGAAGTAGACGAGGCCGACCGGCTTCTCCGGGGTGCCCCCGTCGGGCCCCGCGACGCCGGTGCTGGAGAGCGCGACGTCGCAGTCGAAGCGCGTGCGCGCGCCGTGCGCCATCTCCTCAGCGGTCTCCGCGCTCACCGCGCCGTGCCGCTCGAGCGTGGTGGCGCGCACGCCGAGGAGCTCCTGCTTCGCGCGGTTCGAATAGGCGACGATGCCGCCCAGGTAGTAGCGCGACGCGCCCGGGGTCGCGGTGATGGCCGCCCCCACCGCGCCCGCGGTGAAGGACTCCGCGGTCGCGAGCGTGGCGCGGCGCTCGAGGAGGAGCGATCCGACCACGGCGGAGAGCGTGTCCCCCTCGGCCCCGTAGGCGTGGTCCCCCGCCAGCTCTCGGACGCGGGCCTCGCAGCGGTCGAGCGCGTCCTCCATCCACGTGAGGTCGGGGACGACCGGCGCGAGCGTGATGTCGACCCCGTGGATGTGCGGCAGGTAGCCGACCCGGATCCGCTCCTCCGACGCTTCCACGGGACGGAGCCGCTCCGCGAGGACCGACTCGGAGATCCCGACCGTCCGGATCACGCGACGGGTCGCGGGAATGCCCGGCCGCCGCGCACGGAGGTACGGGAGGATGTAGGTGTCCATCATCGCCTCGGCCTCGTGAGGGACACCGGGGATCGAGAAGTAGTCGGCTTCGAGATGGGTGAAGTGGAGTCCCGGGGCGAGGCCGCGGGGATTCTCGATGATGCCCGCGCCGCGCGGGACGAGGGCCTGCGCCTCGTTGATGGCGGGCATCTCGATCCCGCGCACCCGGAAGCGGGCGCGGATGTGCTCGAGCACGGCCTCGTCGAGGACGAGGCGGCGCCGGAACACGGTCGCGATGACTTTCCGCGTGAGGTCGTCCGAGGTGGCGCCGAGGCCTCCGGTCATGATCACGACCTGGGCTCGGTGCGCCGCGGCGCGGAAGACGTCCGCCATGCGCGCCGCGTCGTCCCCCACCGTCGTCTGGTACTGCACCTCGATCCCGATCGACGCGAGCTTCGCGGCGATCATCGCCCCGTTCGTGTCCTTGCCGATCCCGTTCAGGAGCTCGGTGCCGATCGTGATGATCTCTGCGCTCATGGCGAGACCCATCCTACTAGAACGCGAAGCGCGACGTTGGTGAGCACGCCGGCGAGCACGTCGTCCACGACGACGCCCCAGCCGCCCGGAAGCGATTGCGATCGGTGGATGCCGAGCGGCTTCCAGATGTCGAAGATGCGGAAGAAAACGAAGAGGAGCGCCAGGGCGACGAGCGGCCGCGACCCCATCGATACCGCGAAGCCCCCCACGAGCATTCCCATGACCTCGTCGATCACGATCGGCTTCGCGTCGGTGCCAAGCGTCTTCTCGGCTTCGTGCGACGACCAGACCGCGACCGGGAAGAGCGCGAGGGTGACCAGACCCCATGCGAGCGGAGTGACATGGCCGACGGCGGGGATCATGAGGAGCGCGACGAGGAAGGAAGCGACGGTGGCCGGCGCGACGGGGGCAAAGCCCACGCCGAGCCCGGTGGCGATCGCGATCGCGATCCGGCGCACGGGCGTCAGCCGAGCGTCTTCAGGACGAGCTTGCAGGCCAGCTTGAGGGTGTCGAACACCCCCGTCCCGCGGAGCGCCACCGATTCGTAGAACGGCACCCCTTGCGGGTTCAGCTCCCGCTCCAGGTCTAAGACGGAGACCACGCGCGGAAGGTCGCGCTTGTTGTACTGCATCACGATCGGGATCTTGTCGGTCGCGAGCCCGTGCTCCGCCAGGTTGTCGTGCATGTTGACGAGGCTCTCGACGTTGGCGTCGAAGCGGTCGATCTGCGAGTCGGCGACGAACACGATGCCGTCGACCCCCTTGAGAATGAGCTTCCGGCTCGCGTTGTAGTAGACCTGCCCGGGCACCGTGTAGAGATGGAAGCGCGTGCGGAAGCCCCGGATCTGGCCCAGCTCGAGCGGGAGGAAATCGAAGAAGAGCGTGCGGTCCATCTCGGTGGCCAGGGAGATCATCTTGCCCCGGGTCTCCTGGGGAACGCGCGAGTAGATGTGCTGGAGGTTTGTGGTCTTACCGCAAAGCCCCGGGCCGTAATAGACGATCTTGCAGTTGATCTCCCGGGACGAGTAGTTGATCAGCGACACGTAGCGTGCGGTCCCCTAGTCCTGGAAGAGACTGTCGATCTCGCTCTCCGCCTCGGCCGCGAACTCGGCACCGAGAGGCGTCGCGATGGCCTCCTCGTTACGGTACTGGAGCTTGTCGAAGAGCTTGTTCAGGACTTCGAGCAATTCGTCCCCGGCGCGCTTCGCCTTCAGGCGCACCAGGCCGAGCGACGTCTTCCGGTCGAAGAGCACGACCAGGATGACCCGGTTCGCGATCATGGAGAGGTAGAGACTATCGTTCTGCCCCTGGTGGACGAGGGTGGCGAAATCCTTCTCCCCAACCATCTCGGCGAGCTGGGCGTTGGCCGCGAAGTCGGCGGCCGCGAGGGACGAGAACGAGGTGACGTCGAAGCCGGGAGGCTCGCCGATCGAGTTGATGAGCTGCCCCGTCTTGTCGATCAGCATGACGCTGCGCGCGCTGGCGCTGCGCATGAGCGTCTGGAGGATCGCGTTGATCGACCAGAAGTCTTCTTCGAAGAGGGCCCAATTCCCTTTGACCATGTCCTGGCTCCCTGGACACCTGGCCTTGCGGTGCGCTGGTAACAGCGACGCCCGCGGCTCAAGGGGTGTCCTTCCCTTGCCCCGCGCACGCGCCGGTGGCGAGACCGATTCCCCCCACACCATGGCTTGCCGCGCGGGTTCCATCCCGCACGGCGCCTCGTCAAAGGAATTGGCGGAAACCTACCCAGCGGGCGCGGAAGCGGTCAAGCGGAAAGTACGTAAAACCGGAGGCTTAGAGTTCCTTTCGCCCGGTCAGCGCCCGGGCCAGGGTGATCTGGTCGGAGAACTCGAGGTCGGAACCCATCGGCACGCCGCGCGCGATGCGGGTCACCTTGACCGACGGCTCGCTCTGGAGGAGCCTCGCGATGTAGAGCGCGGTGGCCTCGCCCTGCGCGGTGGGATTGGTCGCGACGATGACCTCGGCGACCCCCCGTCCGCGCACCCGCGCCAGCAGTTCCTTGAGCCGGAGCTGGTCGGGGCCTATGCCGTCGAGCGGCGAGAGCGCCCCCTTCAGGACGTGGTACCGGCCATGGAACTCCCCCGTCCGCTCGAGCGCGAGCACGTCCATCGGCTGCTCGACCACGCAGAGGACGGCCGGGTCGCGGCGCGAATCCGCGCAGAGCGCGCACGGGTCCGTCTCGGTCACGTTCCCGCAGATCGAGCAATCGTGCACGTTGGCCTTCAGCTCGAGGATGGCCGAGGCAAGCCGCTGCGAGTCCGTGTCGGGCGATCGGAGGAGGTGGAACGCGATCCGCTGAGCCGATTTTCGTCCGAGGCCCGGGAGGCGGGTCAGCTCGGCGATGAGCGTTTCGAGGAGGGCGCTGGAGTACTGCATGCCGGGGACGGTGCCCTAGAAGAGACCGGGCGGGAGGCCCGCGCCTCCCGTCACCTTCCCCATCTCCTCCTCGATCAGCTTCGTCACCTTGGTCCGCGCGTCCTTGAACGCGGTCAGGACCAGATCCTCGAGGAGGTCGGCCTCGTCCGGGTTGACGACGGCCGGGTCGATGGCGACGGCGGTCACTTCCTGCGCGCCGTTCATCGTGATCTTCACCTTGCCGCCCCCCGAGGAGCCCGTCTCTTCCCTGGTCTTCAGCTCCTCCTGCACCTTCGACATCTTCATCTGCAGGGCCTGCGCCTGCTTCACCATCTGCTGAATGTTCATGTAGCGCTGCTCCCTTCGGGCCCTTGGCCCAGGATCTCGCCGTCGAAGAGCTCCACGATTCGCTGGACGAGCCCGCTCGGCGCGGGCGACGCCTGCGTCGTTTCGCGAGGAGCGGGGCGGACGCCGGCTCCCGTCACCGCCTGATCGCTCCCCACGCAGAGAAGCGTAGCACCAGGCCCATAGGTGCGCTCGAACTCCTGGTTCAGGATTTCCTTGTTCTCCTTCATCTCGAGCATCGCGCGGTGGAACGAGTGCTCCGTGGTGAGCGCGACGCGCACGCTCGTGCCCTGCAC